>CALPQA020000007.1 GCA_943325595.2 Auritidibacter sp. Marseille-P8566 | reverse complement strand
TTTACGCTTTTCCATTATCGTTTTTTAAAGATTTGAACGATAAGCGCGATGCTTATCAAAACTTAATTAATATTTTCGAAGTAAAAATATAAGCTCTGATAATTCCTGTAAATATATAATTTTTTTTATTGCAAAACTTTTTTTAACAGGTTTTTTATTTATTTTGTTGATTCTCGTTCTACAAGTTCGGTTTCAATTACTTCCGTTTTGTAGTGTTCTTCTATTTCGCCATCTTCATTTTCGATTTCTTCGGCTTCAAGCCTTTCAATAAGCATCTTTGCTGCCTTTGCTCCCATTTTGATGCCATTTTGCCCAACTGTTGTGATGCTTGGAGATGAATATTTGGAAATAATACCATCTGTAAACCCAATTATTGAAATGTCTTCAGGAACTTTTTTACCTAAACGTGCGGCAACTTTTATCGCAGTTACGGCAAATAATTCATTAACTGCAAAAATGGCATCTACAGCTTTTGTTTTTAATAAATTCTCAATAGAATCCTCAAAATGCTCCGTGTCTTCAATTCTAATTATCAAATTTTCATCCAGTTTGATGTCATTGTTCTTCAATGCTTTTGCGTAACCTTCCGTTCTTAATTTTCCAACACTTACATAATCTACGGTTGTGATTAATGCAATTTTACTCAAGCCTTTATCAATTAAAAATTGGGTAGCATTGAAAGCGGCCAAATGATCATCAATAATCACTTTGTCACAGAGAATATCATTGGTAACGCGGTCAAACATAACTACGGGCATTCCTTGACTTATTACTTCGGTTATATGGTGAAAGTCCTTTTTTTGTTGTGTTTCTTTAGATAATGACATTATAAATCCATCAATATTACCGTTTGCCAACATTTCCATATTGATGACTTCTTTATCAAAAGATTCGTCGGACAGACATACCAATACATTATAACCATTTTCATTGGCAACATGTTCAACTCCACTTATTATTGTGGTAAAAAAATGATGAATGATTTCAGGAATAATAATACAAATGGTTTTTGTTTTCCTGTTTTTTAGGCTCAATGCAATATTGTTTGGTTTGTAATTGTAAAATTTCGCAAAAGCTTGAACTTTTTGTCGTGTATCTTCGCTGATTTCTAGGCTGTTACGAAGTGATTTTGAAACCGTAGAAATAGAAACATCAAGCTCTCTTGCAATTTGTTTTAGGGTAATTTTTTTTCTCATTTGAAATGCTAAATATATATTTCGTATTAAAGGTAATTTAAATTTTAAATATGTGTAAATTTAAGCTTAAATAATCAATGAAAATATAAACTTTTCAACACTATTACGTTTTCGTAACTCTAAACTTATAGTAAAATTATTTTCATGTTAAATTTTAGCTAAATTTATAATTCGAAGTATAAAATATAAGCAAAAAACAAATTTTTAACTTAAACAAAATGTATGAAAACAATTTACAAAAAGTTGTTATTTTTATTCTTACTGTTGCCGCTTAGTGTTCTGGCTCAGAATACTTTAAGTGGGGTGGTTCTTGATAAAACATCAGGGCAACCAATGCCGGGAGTAAATGTAATGGTTTTAGGCACTTCTAATGGTGTCGCAACAGATTTCGATGGAAAGTTTCAATTGAAAAAAGTAGTAAAAGGCGACAAAATCGTTTTTACTTTTATCGGATTTAAATCCGAAACAATTGTCTATTCTAATCAAAATTCTCTTAGCGTTAGTCTTCAAGAAGACGCTAATTTATTAAGTGAAGTGGTTATACAAGTTGGATACGGAACAGTAAAGAAAAAAGATGCTACAGGATCTTTGACTACTATTTCCGCAAAAGACTTTAATAAAGGAGCCAATGTAACTGCCGAAAATTTATTAAACGGAAGAGTTGCAGGTCTTTCTATCAATACTAGTGGAGCTCCTGGTTCAGGGTCAGAAATTAGAATTCGTGGAGGAGCTTCTTTAAATGCAAGTAATGATCCATTAATTGTAATTGATGGTTTGCCAATTGACAACAATACTTCTGTGGGTTCAACGTCAATTTTATCATCAATCAATCCAGCGACTATTGAGTCGATGACTGTTTTGAAAGACGCCTCTGCAACTGCAATCTATGGTTCTAGAGCTTCTAATGGTGTAATTATTATTACTACTAAAAAAGGAGGGAAAAACCTTGAAGTTGAATACAATTTTCAGTTAGGAGTTGGTAAAAAAGCGAATCAAATTCGTGTTTTTAACGCAAGTGAATTCAGAAATATTGTTCAAGTTAGACAAAATCAATTGGTAGCAGCGGATCCAAGTACGGGTGTAAATTTACTAAATGGATTAGGAACTGCTAATACAAATTGGCAAAATGAAATCTACAAAACAGCTGACATGGTTGATCAGTCTATTACTTTAAAAGGTAGTTTATTGAAAACAATCCCAACGCGTTTGACTATTGGTAAAACGTACCAAGAAGGTCTACGTTTGACAAATAAATTCGAAAGAAACAATGTGTCGTTAGCAATGAATCCAACATTTTTGAAAGACCATTTAAAATTGAGATTGAATGCAAATTACTCAAATGAGAAAAATAGATTTGCAGATGGTGTTGAAGGTTCTGCAATTCGTTTTGACCCAACGCAACCAGTTTATGATCCTGCAAACTCTGCTTATGGTGGATTTTTTCAATATGTTGATGCAGATGGAACTCCAAGAGCAAATTCACCTGGAAATCCTGTAGCGCAATTGCTTCAAACACAAGATAACGGAAAGTACAACAGAACTTTTGGTAATTTTGAAGTGGATTACAAATTCCATTTCTTACCAGCTTTAAGAGCGGTAGTGAATGTTGGATACGATCATAGTAATGGGGATAGATTGAAAACGGTAGACAGAGGTAGTAGAGCTGGTTACAACGGAGACGTGTTTTTTGGAGTTAGAGAAACTAATTCAGAAACAAAAACCAATAAATTGTTTGATGGTTATTTTGTATACAACAATACTTTTTCTGATTTAAAATTAGAAGCTACTGCAGGATATTCTTATCAAAAATTTGAAAGAGAAAAGTATTTTAGCTATAATGTACTAAATCCTAATTCTGAAGCTCCAGATGTTAAGACTTTTGGGGATCAAGTTATGGTAAGTTTCTTTGGAAGAACTAATTTAACGTTGAAAGACAAATACTTGGTGACATTGACATATAGAAGTGACGGTTCGTCTGAATTTAAACCAGAAAATCGTTGGGGTAATTTCCCTTCAGCAGCTTTTGCATGGAAAATGAAAGAAGAAGCATTCTTGAAAGATTCTAAAGTATTCAGCGATTTAAAATTGCGTTTAGGATGGGGTGTTACGGGTCAAAAAGAAATGGGTGATGCTAATTTTTTATATTTAGAGCCTTATTCTACTGGAAACAACAATTCTCAATATGTATTCGGAAATGTTCCAACAACGGTTGCTATTCCAACATTTAGAAATGTTAATATTAAATGGGAAGAAACTACAACTGCAAACATTGGTTTAGATTTCGGTTTCTTAAATAATAGATTAACTGGAGGATTCGAATTATTTTATAAAAAATCTCAAAACTTATTGTCATATGCAGCAATTTCTGACGGTTCTAACTTTAGTAATGCAGGTTTCCAAAACATTGGAAGTTTGAGTTCAAAAGGAATAGAGCTTACCTTAAATGCAGCAGTTATTAAAACAAATGATTTCAATTGGAATGTAAACTTCAATGCTTCAACATTTGAAAGAAGACTGGATGAATTGGCATTAGGGTCAGATATTTTAACTGGAGGTATTGGTGGTGGAACTGGAGGAACAATCCAAATTCACAGTCAAGGATATACTCCAAATTCATTTTATGTATTCAAACAATTATACAATACAAATGGAATGCCAATTCAAGGGGCGTATGCTGATTTGAATGGAGATGGAATTGTAAACAATAAAGACAGGTATATCAAATATAACTCTGATCCAGATGCAACTTTAGGTTTTGCTTCTAATATGAATTACAAAAACTTCGATTTCTCTTTTAACTTAAGAGCAAGTTTAGGTAATCATATTTACAACAACGTTAATTCTACAAGTGCTTACTATAGTTTGGTTCAAAACAATACTGTTTTAGGAAACGTTCCTTATTCTGTTTTAGACACCAATTTTAAAGAAGCAGGAAGTAACGGAACACAGTCAGATATCTATATCGAAAATGCTTCTTTCCTAAGAATGGACAACATTACCCTTGGATACAGTTTTCCAAAATGGTTAGACGGTAAAGCAAGTCTTAGATTAAGTGCGGGTATTCAAAATGCATTTGTTATCACTAAATACAGTGGTTTAGATCCTGAGATTACCAACAACGGAATTGATAATACTATTTATCCAAGACCGAGAACATTATTATTTGGAGCAAATATTAAATTTTAATACAGAAAAAATGAAAAAACTATTTAAAGTATCTTATTTGGCATTTGCATTGTCTGTACTTTCTTGTACTAACGATCTGAATACGGTGCCAAAAGATGATGATCAATTTTTATCTGATGCTTTCTTTTCAACAGAAGCTTCATATAAACAAGGCTTGGCAGGAGTTTATGGTAATTTATCATTAACGGGAACCACAGGTGCTACATCATCAAACATTTCAGGAATCGATGCTGGAACAAGCCAGTATGGAAGATGTTTATGGTACATGCAAGATTTATCTACAGATGAAGTAATCTGGTCTTATGAAAATGACCCAGGAACAGCAGATATCCAAAGAACAAACTGGACTTCATCAAACCCGATATTTAGAGGAATGTATGGAAGAGCAATGTTTCAGGTTGCACTTGTAAATGAATATTTGAGACAAACTTCAGATGCTAAATTGGATGCAAGAGGCGTTTCAGCAGCAACAAAAGCGGATGTTCAAAAATACCGTGCTGAGGTTAAAGTAATTAGAGCTTTGGCATACTACCATATTATGGATATGTTTGGAAAAGCAGCTTTTGTAACTGAGAATGATCCTGTTGGAGATTTCAAAGGACCACAGTACGATAGAGAACAACTTTTTACGTTCATCGAAACAGAATTGAAAGCTTTAGAAATCGACAGTAATTTGGCAGATGCCAGAGCAAACGAATTCGGTAGAGCAGACAAAGGATTGGCTTGGATGATTTTATCCAAAATGTATTTGAACTCTGAAAGCTATTTCGGAACTGCAAAATATACGGAATGTATTACTTATGCAAATAAAATAATAGGAGCAGGTTACCAATTGGCAACGAACTACCAACACAATTTTATGGCTGACAGTAATACTAACAGTGCTAAAAACGAAATAATTTTCCCATTACAATCTGATGGAAGAACAACTCAAAATTATGGTCCTACTACGGTTATCATCAATGGAGAAGTAGGTTCAATTGAAGGAAATGGTGCTACTCTTGGAGTTGGCGGATGGGGTGGAGCTTTGCGTGTTAGAAAACAATTTGGAGAAAAATTTGCAGACGCTAGTTTTGCAAACGATGCTAGAAAAACGTTAATAACAGCAAACAGAAATCCAATAATATCAACTATTTCTGATAGAGATACTGGATATATTATTACTAAATTTACTAACAAAACGTCAACTGGAGCAAATGGTTCAGATCAAGGTTTTGTAGATACTGATTTTCCTTTATTCCGTTTAGCAGATGTTTATTTAATGGTTGCTGAATGTCAATTAAGAGGAGGGATAGGAGCTACAAGTGCACAGGCTTTAGGTTATGTAAATGCTTTAAGAACAAGAGCTCACGGTCAAACAATTGCAGCATCAGATTTAAATTTAGCCTTTATTCTTGATGAGCGTTTGAGAGAATTGCACTGGGAAGCACATAGAAGACAAGATTTAATTCGTTTTGGAAAATTTACTGGTGGAAGTTATAACTGGGCTTGGAAAGGAAATGGAATCAATGGTATTGCATTGCCACAGTATTATAAATTATATCCATTGCCAGCTGAAAGTTTGGCAGCCAATTCAAATCTTACACAAAATACGGGTTACTAAAAATTATAGTTTAATAAAAAAATATTTAAAATGAAAAATACATTTAAAATTATCATAGCTGCAATTGTATTTGCAACTTTAGGGTCTTGTACCGACGAGCAAAATTTTCAACTTTTAAAAGCTAAAGGAGAATTCGCTATATTAACTCCAGAAGCCGGAGTAGCAACTGTTCTTAGACCTGATTTAGGAACCAATCCTGCTTTGACAGTTACATGGGGTATAGCTAATTTTACTACGCCAACGCAAGTAAATTACACAGTTGAAATGGCTGTGACTGGAACTGAATTTGCAGTAATTACGGCTGCTGGAACTACAATTGGAACAAACATAACTTGGAGTGTTTCAGATTTAAACGGAGCAGCACTTTCTGCAGGTTTAATTCCTTTCTCACAAGGAAGCGTTGATATTCGTATCAAAGCAACTGCAGGCGGAGTTGATCAATATTCTAACGTAATTAATGTGTTGATTACTCCATATACAACTGCATTGCCTACAATCGCAGTTCCAGGAAATCACCAAAACTGGTCTCCAGGTACAGCACCTAAATTAGCTTCTGCTGGTTATGGTTTAACAAACTACGAAGGTTATGTATGGTTGAATGGTGAATTCAAATTTGTCGCTCCAGATGCTGCAGGAAATTTCAATTGGGGAAATCCTGATTGGGGTGATGACGGAACTTTTTCAGGTGTGTTAAAATTAACAGGTGAAGTAAACTGTAATGCAACAACTGCAGGATATTACAGATTAAAAGCCAATACAACTGCACTTACTTATTCTCAAGAAAGAACTACTTGGGCTATTATTGGAAACGGAACTCCAGGAGGTTGGGGAACAGATACACCTATGACTTACAATCCAACAACTAAAAAATGGACTGTAACGGTTACTTTATCAGCTCAATCGGCTCCAAATGACGGAATGAAATTTAGAGCAAACGGACAGTGGACTTTGAATTACGGAGATACTGGAGGTGATGGTTCATTAGATGAAGGTGGAACTAACATTAGTACTCCAGCTGGAACTAAAACAATAACATTAGACTTAAGCAACCCAAGAGTTTATACGTATTCAATTCAATAATATTTTTTTATTATTTAGTAAAGGGCTTTCTTTTGAAAGCCCTTTTTTATCATTAAATTTATACCATGAAAAAATTTTACTTCATTTTTGGATTTCTATTATTCAGTAATATAATATTCTCTCAAGTCTCATGGCAAGGAGGAATAACTCCTGAGTCAAATCAAACGGCAACTATTTTATTTGATAAAACAGGTACTGGTTTGGCAAGCTACACAGGAACAATTTATGCTCATACGGGTGTAACTCTAAATGGAACTGCATGGTCAAATGTTATTGGTTCTTGGGGTAATAATACATTACAACCTTCTTTAACTTTAGTTTCTGGGAATATTTATAAATTAGTACTTACCCCAACTATTCTAGCTTATTATGGAGTGGCTTCAGGAGTCGTATCTAAAATAAATCTAGTTTTTAGAAGTGATTTAGGAAACGCACAGACAGTCGATTTAGTTTTAAATGTTGGCGCATTTCAATCCACTTTGGTTCAACCTACTGATAATAGTACAACCATTATTAATTCAGGCGGAAGTCTATCAATTTCTGCCAATAATACAGGCGGGAATGCTAGCTATAATTTAAAGGCGAATGGAGTTAGTATAAACTCAACTACAAGCGCAACATCATATTCATTTACTCATAATTCTATTACATCAAATCAGAATTATGAATTGGTGATTTCAGTAGGAAGTACTACGCAATCTAAGTTTTTTAGTGTAATGGTAAATCCAAGTACGGTTAGTCAAGCATTGCCTTCATCAACACTAGTTGACGGAATAAATTATAATTCAGATACGTCTAAAGCAACTTTGGTTTTAGACGCACCTGGAAAAGATTTCGTTTATGTCGCTGGTAGTTTTAATAACTATCAACCTGATGGAACTTATGCAATGAAAAAAGATCCAACTACCGGGAAATTTTGGTTAGAATTGTCAGGTCTTACCGCAGGAGTTAGCTACAATTATCAATATTGGGTAGCTGATACGACACCAATAGCGGGTTCGCCAGCATTAGTGAAAACGGCTGATCCCTATTCAACTTTGGTGCTATCTCCGTATGACGATCCTTATATTCCAGCATCAAGTTACCCAAATATTCCAGCATACCCTTCTGGACAAGAAAGAGAAGTTACAGTTTTAAAAACTGGGGAAACTGCCTACAACTGGCAAGTAACCAATTTCAATAAACCTAAAAAAGAAGATTTAGTAGTATATGAAGTTCTTATAAGAGATTTCGATGAAACTAGAAGTTTTCAAGGCTTGATTAACAGAATTGATTATTTTAAAAATCTTAAAGTTAATGCCATTGAATTAATGCCAGTGATGGAATTTGAAGGCAATGAAAGTTGGGGTTACAACACCGCTTTTCATATGGCTTTGGATAAATTTTATGGACCTAAAGAAAAGATGAAAGAATTTGTGGATTTGTGTCATCAAAATGGAATTGCAGTAATTCTTGATGTTGCACTAAACCATGCATTTGGAAGAAATCCAATGGATAGAATGTGGATGTCTGATCCAGATGGAGACGGTTGGGGCGGACCAGCAGCTGATAATCCGTATTTTAATATGGTCGCAACCCATAGTTATAGTGTTGGAAATGATTTTAATCATCAACAATCAAGAACACAGAATTATGTGAAACGTGTAGTTAAACAATGGATACAAGAATTTAAAATTGATGGTTTCCGCTGGGATTTGACAAAAGGATTTACACAAAATGCAACAGGTAGTGATGCCAATACAAATGCCTACCAACAAGATAGAGTTGATGTATTGAAAAATTATGCCGATTATGCTTGGAGTTTAGATCCGACTCATTATGCAATTTTCGAACATTTAGGTGCGGATAATGAAGAAAAAGAATGGGCAAATTACAGAATAAATGAAACACCGAGTAAAGGAGTAATGATGTGGAGCGAAATGACATATGCCTATTCTCAACTTACCAGTGGGTATGCTACAGGTGCCGATATTTCAAGAATTGGAAGTGATAGTCACACGGGTTTTCTAGGAAAAAGGGTTATGGGATATCCAGAAAGTCACGATAAAGAACGCTTGTTATATACTGCAATGACAGCTGGAAACGGTGCAGGAACAGCATCGCCAGTAAATAATTTAAATAATGCTTTAGGAAGAATGTCTGCCATTGGTGCTTCTTCATTGCTAGTTCCAGGGCCAAAAATGATTTGGCATTTTGCCGATTTAGGAATGCAAAATTCTATTTATGATTGCAATAATGGAACTGTAAATACAGAAACGGATACCACAACAGGTGATTGTAAATTGAATACAAAACCTCAACCACAATGGACTGGGAACTGGCCCGGAGTTACTCAAAGATCAAAAATTTATAACGATTGGGCAAAAATGATTGAGCTAAAAGTTAACGAACCTGTTTTTGAAGGAAATTATACGATTAGCCCGGATGCTAATAATGTAAAACAAAGAATTTATATTTTTGACAATACCTTGCCTGCAACACAATTAAAAAACGTAGTAGTTCTTTGTAATTTTTCTGTAGCCAATCTAACAATGATTCCCGCTTTCCCCTATACTGGAACGTGGTATAATTTGATGGACAATACCAGCATAAATGTTACAGATGTCAATGCGGCAATCGCTATAAATTCGGGGCAATTTTTAGTTTATGGAAATAAATTGGCAACTACTTTAGCAACAACAGATGTAGAAATAACAAAAGCATTAAGTCTTTCACCAAATCCAACGTCAAATTATTTTACAATCAATACTTCAACATCAAAAGTTCAAATATTTTCTTTGACAGGACAGTTGGTAAAAAGTTACATGAATAATTTTACGAACCAATCGCAATTCGAAATAAGCGATTTAAACAAAGGAATTTATCTTGTGAAAGCAACCGATCAAAGCAATAGAGAATCAACTTTAAAATTGATTAAACAATAAAATTTGAGTTTTTAGTTGATGAAAACCATACGTTTCGACGTGTGGTTTTTTTTTAGATATAAATGAAAGTAAATTATAAAAAAAATCCCCAAACAAAAGTCTGAGGATTTATAGAGCGAAAGACGAGGCTCGAACTCGCGACAACCAGCTTGGAAGGCTGGAGCTCTACCAACTGAGCTACTTTCGCATTAACAACGGTGCAAATATAGGGAATAAGTTAGGATTGTTGCAAGTTTTTTTTAAAAAAAATGCAAATGAAAGTAAATTTTATTTTAATAAAGCTAGATTTGAATTGTAATTTATTTATTATGATATTGTTATGTAATTTTTGCAACCTAAAATAATTTTGATAAAAAATGTTTAAAATCATAGAAATTGGAGCTTTAGAGACTTTTTCAGTGCGACACCCCGTGCTTCGTTTTGGAAAACCAATTGAAAGCTGTCATTTTGAAGGTGATAATTTGCAAACTACAAAACATTTCGGATTATTTTACAACAACCAATTGTCGGGAGTAATTTCAGTTTTCGAAGCAAAAAATAGTTTATTTGAAGAGGAAAATCAGTTTCAAATTCGAGGAATGGCAGTACTAAAGCAATTTCAAAAGAAAGGTTTTGGAGTTGCACTTTTAAAACATTGTGAAAATTACATTCAAAATAAAAAGGGAAGCGTAATTTGGTTTAATGCTCGAGAAAACGCAATTGGGTTTTACGAAAAATCAGGATACATGAAAAGAGGAGATAGTTTTGAAATTGAAACAATTGGAAGACATTTTGTGTTGTTTAAAATTATCGAATGCCAAACTTAAGCCAAAAACCTTTCGAATCACAAGTATAATGGGTACCTTATGGTAAATAAGATACAACATGAAAAATTATTTACCACTCATATTAATTTGTTTATTGATAAGTTGCAAGAAAGAAACGAAGGATTCTATCTCAAACTCAAAACCAGTTAATAACGATACCGAAAAAAAAATCGATAAAAAATCGGTAGCAATTGATACACTTCAATTATTAGCGTACCAATCCAAAACGCTAAATCAATTTTATAAAACACGCTTAAATAAAACCGCTTGGACCTCTTCTGAAAATAGAAATAGTATTCTGATGGATTTAGAGAAGTCAGGCGACGAAGGGTTGAATCCAGCCGATTATTCTGTTAAAAAGCTAAAGGCATTTGAATTAAAATCCAATTCACTTACACCAAAAGAATGGGCTGAATACGATTTGTTGCTAACCTATAATCTTCAAAAATATATTTCTCATTTAACAAATGGAAGACTTAACCCAAGAAAATTATATAAAAATTGGGACTTGAAGGAAAATAAAATTGACATCAATGAGACCATTTCACAGTTGTTAGAAAATGATTCGGTAGCCTATAAATTAGAGCAGTTAAAACCCAATTTTATTGTTTACAAACGTTTGAAAAAAGCACTAAAAATTATTGATTCGTATCCAAATTATAATTTTAAGAATCTCGAAATCTCAGGGCAAATCGTTCAAAATGACAGTAATCCTAAAATTATTGACATCAAAAAAAGATTGATTTATTGGAAGGACATGCAGCCAAAAGATAGTTTGTCGGTTGTATATGATTCACTAACGGTAATTGCCGTGAAAAAATTCCAAAAAAGACATGGATTAGCAACTGACGGTGCAATAGGAAAAGGAACCCTAGCGACGTTAAATTTCACAAAAAACCAAAGAAAGGAACAAATACTTGTTAATTTAGAACGTTGGAAGTGGTATCCAAAAAACTTGGGATCCGAATTTGTAATTATAAATATTCCAGAATACCGTTTGACATTAATAAAAAACAACGATACAATTCGGGTTCATAAAGTTATTGTTGGAAGAGAAAAAAGGAAAACCCCCGTACTTTCTTCAATATTGACGCAAGCAGTTTTTAATCCCACTTGGACCGTTCCTCCGACCATTTTACGCGAAGATGTGATTCCTGCCATTTTGAAAAACAGAAGTTATCTAGACAAAACTAATATCCGTTTAATTGATAGAAATGGTGATCATGTAAGTCCAAGAAACTGGCAATTGTCTCAAGCTAAAAGCTACCGATACGTTCAAATTCCTGGAAAATTTAATTCGTTGGGTATGGTAAAACTAATTTTTCCCAATCGGTTTTCAGTCTATTTGCACGATACAAACCACCGCGATTTTTTTGATAAAAATGAACGTTCTCTGAGTTCGGGATGTGTTAGGGTTGAAAACCCATTAGAATTAACCGAATATCTATTAGCCGATGCCGAAAATTGGAATCTTGAAAAAATAACCGAAACACTACAAAAAGACAAAACGAAGTTTATTCCAATAAAAAAAGAAGTGCTTTTTCATCTGTTGTACTGGACCGCATGGAGCGAAAAAAACACGCTTATTTTTAGAGATGATATTTACAATCTTGATGCCGATTTGTACCAAAAATTAAAAACGAGCTTTTAATATTTACGGATGATAAATATACAAACACGATTTGTTTTTAATGGTGTTGATGATTTCCTGCGTTAATTCTTCAGGAAGTGCTGGGCAACCTTGGCTTCGTCCTAAACGTTTATGGGCTTTAATGAAAAAATTAGAAACATAATCGGCAGCGTGCATCACTACGCCACGACTGCGCGCATTGTCATTCACTCCTTTTTCTAACCCGTCTAATTTTAGAGACATTCCGTGTTTTCCGTTATAGATTTCTCCAGTTGCATAAAAGCCTAAACTACTTTTAAAAGATTCCGAAGCATTAGAAAAACGGGTGGCAAATTCTTCACCTGTATTTTTTCCATGTGCCACAAGTGAATTAAATAATACGGTATTGGTGGACAAATCGATAACCCATAGGCGCTTGGAGTTTGAAGACAAACTGAAATCTATCAAGGTCAAAATGTCTTTTTTGATAAGCCCTTTGTCTTTCAACTCATAAAATCCTTGCAAGGCTTTTTTAAAGCTCTCTAACTTGGGCAAGGTCAAATTGTTATTCTTCAAAGTAGAATAAATCTTCACTACTTCTGCTTCAAAGTTAAGTTTATTGACGTTTGTTTTTAAACTGACAATTGGAGGATTCGGATTTTTGGTTGTTTTTATATCATTTGATGTAAATGAGGACAAAAAGAAAACTAAAACAGGTAGGAATTTGTAAATCATTGGGAATCTAAACGTTGTATTATTTTTTTCGTTCCCTCAAATATAAGACGTAAAAAAGCGTATTTGAAATCATTTGCTCATAAAATCATTTTTTTTAACACTTTCAATTTAAAAAATGTGTTTAGATAATTTTAAAAAATAAGCCTTAAATTTTGGGTGTGTTTTTCTGTAATGTTAGTTTCTGTATGCAATAACAAGGAATTTAACTTAAAAAGCAACTGCTTTTTGGGCTTAAAAAGCATAATTAAATGCATGAATTTGTTAAACATTTTTTGTAATACAAATACTGTTATTAATAATTTAATAAAAGCGTAAATAAATTCAAAACTAAACAATTTGCATATAAGATAGCAATTTTAAATTGCAGAAATCATAATAAAATTATAATTTAATTGTTAATATATAGTATAAAAGATAGTTTTGCCAACAAAATTAAATAGACCACATGAAAAAATTCTTAGCCTTCAGTTTTTTGTTTGTTTTTACTGTAACTTTTGCGCAGAAAAAAATACTAAAAACCTGTCCGATCCAAGGCGGAATAATCATTGACGGAATTTTGGATGAACAAAATTGGAAGACTGCTGAAATTGCTACCGACTTTTATATGTTTGCACCAGATAACGGAAAACACATCGGTCAGGACAAAGAAACCCTTGTAAAAATCTTGTATGATAATGAGGCCATTTATATTGGAGCGATATTATATGACGACGAACCCAATAAAATTTTAAAAGAAATTACACAACGTGATGACCAAGGAACGAGTGATAATTTTGGTGTTTTCATCAATGGATTTAATGATGGTCAGCAAGATTTCAGATTTTTCTGTACCGCTTCTGGAACCCAAATGGATTGTTTGGCAACAGAGGTAAATGGTGAGGATTTTTCGTGGGATGCCATTTGGTCAAGCAAAACAAGAATTGACGAATGCGGTTGGATTGTAGAAATGAAAATTCCATACGCAGCATTGCGCTTTTCAAACAATAAAACGCAAACATGGGGCGTAAATTTTGTTCGGGACATCAAGCGTAACAATGCCATTTATTCGTGGACAAACATTGATAACAAAATTGGAAATGTAATTCAACAAGCTGGACTTTTAGAAGGAATCGAAAACGTAAAAACTCCAACGAGGTTGTTTTTAATGCCCTATTCCTCTTTTTATTTAAACGCAAATGGCGCCCAAAAAACCTTGGGAACATTGAAAGGCGGAATGGATATTAAATACGGTATCAACGATGCTTTTACGCTCGATGCTATTTTAATTCCTGATTTTGGACAAACAAAATACGACGATAAAATTCTGAATTTAGGACCGTTTGAACAACAATTCAACGAAAATAGAGCCTTTTTTACCGAGGGAACCGACATGTTCAACAAAGGAAGTTTATTGTATTCTCGTAGAATTGGCGGAAGCCCTTCAAATTATCCATCAACAGCAGCCAACGAAGAAATTATTGATAATCCATCAACGGTAAATTTATTAAATGCCTTGAAAGTTTCTGGACGCACAAAAGGAGGCTTGGGAATTGGGGTTTTAAATGCTGTTACAGAAACAACAACGGCTAAAATCCGTAACAATGATACACAAACAGTAAGAAGTGAAATTGTAGAGCCACTATCAAATTATAATGTTTTAGTGTTCGATCAACGGTTTCGAAAAAACTCTTCAGTTTCGTTTGTAAATACCAATGTAACAAGAAATGGTACTTTTCGAGACGCCAACGTTTCCGCTTTGGTTTGGGATTTGAATACCAAGAAAAATACCTACAACCTTTCGGGAGATTTCAAATACAGTTATGTGAATGATGTAAAGGACAAAAAAGGAATTTATTCAACGTTAAATTTTGGTGAAACAAGTGGAAAATACCGTTACAGCTTTGGTGCCGATATCGTTACCAAAGATTTTGATAACAATGACCTTGGAATAAATTTTGAAACCAACTATTATAGTTTGTACGGAAATGTAAATTACAGAATTCTAAATTCAACTAAATTGTTCAATTCTTTTAATGTAAATCTAAATGCTTTTACGCAATTCCAAAAAGAAACAGGTTTCGTTCAAGGAAATAATTTCAATATTAACTTCAATATCAACAACAAGAAAAATCATTATTTTGGATTTGGAATAAATGCAAATCCTATGCAAAATCATGACTTTTATGAACCTCGAACCGAAAATCGATACCTACTTATTCCTTCAAGAATGGGAGCGTGGTTTTATTTCTCATCCAATTATAATTACAAATTTGCCTTTGATTTTAATCCTTCTTATGCAAAATTAGACGAGGCTGGAAGAAATAATTATGGATTTTCGGCAGGACCACGTTACAGATTCAACGATAAATTCGCATTGAATTATAACTTCAATTTTTTCCGACAAAATAACAACAAAGGTTTCGTTGACAGCGTTGACGACGATTCCAATTCAGTTACACCAAACACAATTGTTATTGCCAACAGAAACGTAATTTCCTATTCTAATTCGCTAACCGGTAAATATTCGCTCAACAGCACAATGAATTTCAATATTTCAGTGCGCCATTATTGGTCTTATGCCGAAAATAAGAACTTTTTAGCACTTGCCAATAACGGAAATTTAACAGATTATTCTTCTTATTCCACAAATAAAAACTCCAATTTTACCTCTTGGAATGTCGATTTATCCTACTCGTGGTGGTTTGCTCCAGGAAGTCAAATATCTGTATTATATCGAAACAATGCAGCTGATTTTGAACGCAATATTAATAAAGATTTCGGCAAAAACGTTACTAATTTACTTACAAACGAAGCCCTAAACCACGCATTCTCAATAAGCATAAAATATTTTATCGACTACAATCAAGTGAAAAAGTTATTTTAATTTCTTAAATTTGGAGCTATTCCAGCTGTACGTTGCAATATTTTTGTTTTTAAAGAAAAAACAAAAATGATTTCCACTTCCATCTGGGCTAAAAAATAGAAACGATGAACAAAAAAGTTATTTTAATGATACTTGATGGATGGGGAAAATCTCCAGATCCAAAAGTATCCGCCATAGACAATGCGAATATTCCTTTCATAAATTCGCTATATAAAAAATATCCAAGTGCCCAACTTCGCACCGATGGTTTAAACGTAGGTTTGCCAGAAGGACAAATGGGAAATTCCGAAGTAGGACACATGAACTTAGGAGCTGGAAGAATCATTTATCAAGATTTAGCCAAAATAAACCTTGCCGTCGAACACAAAACCTTGAACAAAGAACAAGTTTTGGTTGATGCCTTTCAATATGCAAAAGACAATAACGTAAACGTACATTTCCTCGGATTAGTTTCTGATGGTGGCGTGCATTCTCACACGTCTCACTTGCGCGGTTTGATTGATGCAACCCAAGATTTTGGACTTCAAAAAGTTTTTGTTCACGCTTTTACAGACGGTCGTGATGTGGATCCAAAATCAGGGAAAAAATACATTCAAGATTTAGAAAAGTACATCCAAAATACTTCCGTAAAATTGGCTTCGGTTATAGGAAGATATTATGCAATGGATCGCGATAAACGTTGGGAACGCGTAAAATTAGCTTATGATTTACTGGTAAATGGAGCGGGAACGCCTTCCAAAAATGCCATCGAAAATATCGAAGAAAGCTATAAAAACAATATCACTGACGAGTTTATCGACCCAATTATTATGGTGGATGATAATGGAACTCCATTGGCAACTATCAAAGAAAAGGATGTGGTGATATTCTTCAATTTCCGAACAGATCGCGGTCGAGAATTGACTGAAGCGCTTTCGCAAAAAGACTTCCACGAACAAAATATGCACAAATTGAATTTGTATTATGTTACGCTTACCAATTATGACGAAAGTTACCAAAACGTAAAAGTGGTTTACAATAAAGATAATATCACAGAAACGTTAGGTGAAGTTTTGGAAAAAGCCAACAAAAAACAAATCCGAATTGCGGAAACCGAGAAATATCCTCACGTAACGTTCTTCTTTTCGGGAGGTCGTGAAGAACCTTTCATTGGCGAAAGCCGCATCTTAAAAAACTCACCAAAAGTAGCGACTTACGATTTACAACCCGAAATGAGCGCATTTGAATTAGCAGAAGCTTTAGTTCCCGAAATTGAAAAAGGAGCAGTTGATTTTGTATGTTTGAATTTTGCCAATGGCGATATGGTAGGACATACAGGTGTTATGAGCGCTGCAATAAAAGCATGTGAAGCGGTAGATCAATGTGTTGAAAAAGTTATTACTGCTGCTTTGGCCAATAATTATACGACGATTGTAATTGCCGATCACGGAAATTGTGAAACGATGATTAATCCTGATGGAAGTCCAAATACCGCACATACAACCAATCCAGTGCC
>CALPQA020000006.1 GCA_943325595.2 Auritidibacter sp. Marseille-P8566 | reverse complement strand
TGATAACCGCAATGTCTTTTAGGTAAACTGTTCCTCCAAAAGATTTTACAACTACGTTTTCAAGTTCCTTTGGGTTTTTGATTTCCCCAACAATTCGGATGTTATTACGAGACCCTTGAGAGATCAAATTTCCTCCCGAAAGCGTCATATTTTCATATTTCACCGCATTTTGAATGTCGTCAAAACTTACTTTTGCAGCATTCATTTTGAATACATCAATCGCAATTTCAACTTCTTTGTCGTCAACACCAAGAATGTCTACTTTTTTAACTTCTGGGACATTCTCAATCTCGTCTTTTAAATATTCGCCATATTTTTTAAGTTGTTGCGTGGTATAATTTCCTTTCAAATTAATATTCAAAATCGGCACTTCTTCCGAAATATTGATGTTAAAAATACTTGGTTCTACCTTGCTTCCGTTGTCAAGATTTGGCCAATCGGTGTCAGCTTTCGCCAAATCAGTTTTGTCTTTGATTCGGATTTTGGCTTCTTCAATGGAAATTTTTTGTTCAAATTCAACGACTACAATTCCGTAATCTTGAAACGAACTCGACGTTACTTTCGTTACACCAGAAATGTTTTTAAACTCATCTTCAAGTGGTTTTACAACTAATTTCTCCACGTCTTCAGAAGAGTTTCCTGGGAAAATAGAAGACACGTAAATTTTGTTTTCCAATATTTCAGGAAAGTTTTCACGAGGCATATTGATGTACGCCATCGTTCCCGAAACGATAATAATAAGCGTTAGGATATAAACCGTAATTCGATTGTCTACAGCCCAGCTCGAGATGCTAAATTCTTTTTTTTGATGACTCATTATATAAGAGTTATTTTAAATTTTAAATGATAAATTTTGAATTCAATATTTGTCAATTTTATTCCCCCTTCGGGGGTTAGGGGGACTAGAAATTAAGTTTCATTCCGTCTGAAACCGTGTTTACACCATCACTCACTACAATAGTTTTAGGCTCCAATCCGCTTATTATTTCGGTGAAATTTTCAGAAGTTTTACCCACTTTCACAATCACCTTTTTAGCAACTGCCGTTTTGTCTTTAATTGAAGTTGCCTCAAATACAAATTGGTCACCATTACCATCTACTTGAATCACATTTGATGGAACTACAACTGCATTCGCATTCGTATAATCAATGATTTTTAGTTTAGCTACTTGGTTTGGACGCAATAAATTTTCAGTATTTGGAACCGAAACTTCAATTCCGAAACTTCTGTTATTTGGATTGATATTATTTGCTACTTGGCGTATTTTTCCAACACAAGTTTTTCCTAAAGACGCTAGATATACATTAACAACAGTTCCAACTTTTAGTTTTCCAATATAACTTTCAGGAACAGTAGTAGAAACGAACATATTATTTAAATTCACGATTCGCATTAAGCCTTGTCCAGGACCAACTACTTGTCCTTTTTCGGTAATCAATTCATCAATTACTCCTGAAAATGGTGCGATAATTCTAGTTTTTGCCAATTGCGCTTTCATTTGTGAAACTGCTTTTTGTTGGCTTATCATATTGGTTTGTGCTTGCAAATACTGAATTTCAGAACCAATTTTTTGATCCCATAAACGTTTTTGTCTTTCAAAAGTTGTTTTTGCTAATGCCAACTGCGTTTCAATTTGTGCCAATTGCTGACTTAATCCGCCATCGTCAATAGTTCCAAGAACTTGACCTTTGCTCACTTTTTGACCCGCAACCACATTTACGGTGTTTAAAATTCCAGAAAATTGAGGATAAATAATTAGATTTTCTTTGGTGTTTATATTTCCTTGAACTTCTAAATAATGACTAAAAACGGTGTCTTTAACTGCTAAAACAGAAACCAAAGCTTCTTCTTGTTTCTTTACATCTAAAACCGCGATTGCATCGTCAAGTTTAGTTAATTGTGTTTGCAATTCCGTTCTTTTTGCTTTTATCGAAACTAGGTTTTTTGAAGCGATTAAGGAATCAATGTTGGTAGTGTCTTCTTTCTTTCCGCAAGAAAATAGTAAAACGGAAAATGTTGCTATTAAAATTATTTTTTTCATTTTTGGTAGTATTGTATTTGGATTATTTTTTGTTGATTACTTTTTCTAAACTCGCTTTTTTGTTGATGATGTTCACCATTGATTGCAAATAATTTTGTTGTGCGGAATACAATTGGCGTTGTGCCTCACTAAAATCAAAACTTGAAGACAATCCTTCGGTGAATTTAATTTGTTGTTTTTTCTCAATTCGTTCGGCTAAGTTCAAATTGGTTTTTGCTGTTGCAAATTCCTCGATGCTGAATTCATATTCGCTTTTGGCATTTGCATATTGCAATTTTAATTTTTGTTCTGTTTCTGTAAGTTGCGTTTTGGCTTGTTCAAATGCAATTTTAGCTTGTTGCGTTCTGGCGCTTCTTGCAAAACTGCTAAAAATCGGCACGTTTAAATTGATACCCATATTGGAATAATTTAACCATCTTTGATTGCTTGTAAAAAACTGAAATTGATTTCCAAAAGCGTTGTATCCAAAATTTACATTGGCCGCTAAAGTAGGAAGCGCTTTGGTTTTTTGTAATTTATATTCTAATTGGCGTTGCTCTTGAAAATTCAAAGCCATTTGATAATTGACATTTTGTGAAGGACTGAATTCTCCTTGTGAAAAAGCGGCATCCAAATTATTTATCGTCAAAGCGTCCAATTTGTCTGTAAGTTTTAAATCATCAGTGATTGCAATTCCCAAAGTAATTTTGAGCATATTAGATGCAATTTCTCGCAATCTTTTAACATTGTTTAAATTGCTATTTACAGATGAAAGTGTAATTTGAAGTTGTTCAACATTTTCTTCTTCAATCAAACCATTTTTGAAAGTTTCCTTTGTGTCAAACAATGTTTTCTCTAAAATCACTTTGTTTTTCTCTAAAATCAAAATGCTTTCTTCGGCTAGCAAAACATTTCCATAGGAATTGATTACCATTTCTTTGATTTCAACATCTGTTTTTTGCTTGGCATTTTCGTAAAATTTCAAGTAGGTTTTTGAAGCTTGCAAAGCAACAATATAGGAACCATCAAAAAGCAACTGACTCAAAGTTCCTCTCGCATTCATATTGTGTTTTGTTCCGAAAGCTACTTCTGCAAATTCACCCGGATTCCCACCAAAAAATTGTGCTGGAATTAGCGATTTTTGCAATTCAAAGTTGTTTTGATAATCTAAACTCGCATTGATTTGTGGCAAACCCATTGCGGTAGTTTCCCATTTTTTACTTTTAGCCGATGCAATATCTCTCGTAGCATTTATTGCTGTATAATTATTGCTTAACGCATAATTAATGGCTTCATTGAGATTTAAAGAAAAACTTTTGGGTTTTTCTTGCGATTTTGCTGTAATAGCAAAAGATAATAAGGCAATCAAGATTACTTTTTTCATTGTTTTTCTAGGTTCATTAATTGTTTTTCTAATTCGGCAATTCCCGTTGGAGTTGCTATTGCTCTTGTATGGTATTCTAATAATTCTAATTCTAATTTTTGTCCTTCTTTTTCAGAAATTGTTTGCTCTTTGATACTAAAAATCAAATTGTAATAAAATTTCACACACGTTTCAACTGAAATTTCTTTGCGATACAAACCTTGAGTAATTCCATTTTCGATATTTTTTTTAAAAAGAGTATTGCATTCATTGACTTCCCGTGCCATCATTTTAATGTAGATTTCAGGATAATGTTTTTTCAATTGATAAATTGGCGAAGTATCCGCCGATTTAAACATTTCCTTGAACATCTTTCTGATTTCGAAATTTTCTTCGATGGCATTGTAATTATTTGCAACAATTGTGCTTATAATTTCGTGAATTTCAGAGTGCATTGTTTCCGTACTTTCTTCAATCAGAATCTCTTTATTGCAAAAATATTTGTAAATCGTCTTTTTAGAAATACACATCTCTCCAGCAATATCGTCCATTGTGACACTTTTAAAACCGAGTTTTAAAAATAATTCACTTGCTTTCGACATAATTTTTTCTCTCATCCTGTAAGATTAGAAGCGTTAATTTGGCGCAAAACTACAAAGGAAACTTTAGATACCAAAATAGTTTCCAAAGTATTTACATTTAATTAACAATTGATAAAGTTTAAAGTTCAAACTTTTTTGAGTTTCTTTGTAAGACGCAAAGATTTTAAGGAAATAACTTTTCAATCTTAACCTTTAAAATAAGAATAATGCATTCTATTTATCAGTATCAAGAATTTATTTCAGACTATTTGCAATCGCAATATGTAACCAAAGAACCTAAAAATCTGTATGATCCAATTCATTATATTTTAGGACTTGGCGGAAAACGAATGCGTCCTGTGCTCACTTTGATGAGTGCAGAAGTATTTGATACAGACTATAAAAAGGCCTTGCCAGCAGCACTTGCTATTGAAGTTTTTCATAATTTCTCACTCATTCACGATGATATTATGGACGATGCGCCTTTGAGAAGAGGTAATGAAACGGTTCATGAAAAATGGGATATCAATACTGGGATTTTATCTGGTGATGCGATGCTAATTTTGGCATATCAATATTTTGAACAATACGACCCAGCAGTTTTTAGAGATTTGGCTAAATTGTTCAGCAAAACGGCATTGGAAGTTTGCGAAGGGCAACAATGGGATGTGGATTTTGAAACTCGTGACGATGTTTCTATTCCAGATTATTTAAAAATGATTGAATATAAAACGGCAGTTCTTGTTGCGGCAGCGATGAAAATGGGTGCTATAATTGCTGAAACTTCTGAAGAAAATGCCAATTTAATTTATGCTTTTGGGTTGAATTTAGGTTTAGCATTCCAACTTCAAGATGATTATTTAGATGCTTTTGGTGATCCAGAAACTTTTGGAAAACAAGTTGGTGGCGATATTATAGAAAACAAAAAAACGTATTTATACCTTAAAGCATTTGAAGCGGCCACTAAGGAACAAGCGGAACAATTGACACATTTATTTTCAATTCACCCAGAAGACAATACTGAAAAAATCAATTCTGTAAAAGATATTTTTATTGCTACCGGAGCCGCTTTTGAAACCAAAAAAGCCATTCAAGAGTTTACTTTAAAAGCATTTAAAAAATTGCAAAAAATCAGCATTGATAATGAAAAAAAGGAAATGTTACAATCGTTTGGAGAAAATTTAATGGGTCGAAAAGTTTAGTTTGCAATGAATTCAAAAACATTTATAGCGCCCATAAATACCAATTTACTGCTAACCGAAGCTTCAAAAGACAACTTGTATTTGAAATTAATTGAGCAAATCAATAAGGATTTCAATTTGGCAAATGAAGCTATTGATTTTCCTATTTCAATTGAACCCGAAGAATTAAAAGCACAATTGCACGAAAAAATTTATCGTTTAATTCAATATAAATTCGCAGAGTACCTGAATTTACTCTACATCATTGATGTTCCCGAAGACCAAATCAAAAAGTTAGACGGTTCCGATTTGGTTCTTTTAGCCGAACAAGTGGCATTTTTAATATTAAAACGGGAATGGATGAAAGTCTGGTTTCGTAATAATTATTAGACTAAAATAAACCGTTCAATTCGGCATCAATTTTATTGATGATATTTCCTAAATCTTCTGGATTATTTACAAAATCGATGTTGTCAACGTCAATAATCAATAACTTTCCTTTGTCATAAGTAGTAATCCACGCTTCGTAACGTTCGTTCAAACGATTCAAATAATCAATAGAAATTGTATTTTCATATTCACGACCTCGTTTGTGTATTTGAGCCACTAAATTTGGAATAGAACTTCTCAAATATACAAGCATGTCAGGGGGAGCAACCAGCCCTTCCATTAAATCAAATAGAGACGTGTAGTTTTGGAAATCACGATTGGTCATTAAACCCATCGCATGAAGATTGGGTGCAAATATGTGTGCATCTTCATAAATCGTTCGGTCTTGAATGATTTTTTTACCGCTTTCGCGGATTTGCAGTACTTGACGGAAACGACTATTGAGAAAATAAATTTGCAAATTAAACGACCAACGTTCCATTTGATGGTAAAAATCATCTAGATACGGATTGTCAACAACGTCTTCAAAATGAGGTTCCCACTTGAAATGCTTTGCCAATAAACGTGTTAATGATGTTTTTCCTGCTCCTATATTCCCTGCTACTGCTATGTGCATTATGGTATTTTTATTTTATAATTCTTAATTTGTCGATTTGTAAAAATAGATAAAATTTGGTCTTTGTACGTAAAATTTTCAAAGCTTTTATCAACATTTTCAACTTCAACTGCTTTATTTGTTTTAAAGTCTTGAAAATACAAGTGCTCCCCTTTTGAAAAAAGTAAGATTTGATTACTAATTATTTGGAATTTATCGAAACTTGGAACTTTTCCAAGTGCAGTGCTATTTCCGTAAACATCACACGAAAACCAATCTAATTTTTCGTCTATCCACTGAAAGGTGTTAAAATCAGACTCATAATATCTTGGAGGGCTTTTTAGGGCGGGCGTTATAAATTTCAAATTGCCATTTAAAAAATCGTACAAGGCTATTTTTTGGGATAATGAATCGTAAAGCCACAATCGATTTTGAGATGCAATTCCTATTGAAGCTGCAATTATCGTACTATTATCGTTATTAAAATTTATTTTTTGAATTTCGTTCAGTTGGTTGTCGAGTAAAATTACCGAATTAAAACCCTCATAAAACAGCACAATTTTGAGTGGGTTTTGCAAATCTATTTTAGTGATTTTCCCCAGGGAAAGATTTTTGTATTGCCACAATTGGGTGGTGTTTTTTTTATATAAAACATTGTTTTCGATGAAATATAAATTACCTAAGCCATCAGTCCCAACAAAAAAAGTCGCCTCCAGAAGTTGACTCGAAAGTAAGGATGCGCTTTTCTTTTGTCCTTGAATTGAAAACACCCCAAGCAAAAGCATACATAAAATAAAAAATGAATTTTTCATAGACAGCTAAATTACGATTAAACCTTTTATGATTAAACCTATCTTAGCTATAATTTTTAACAAAATATTTGTAACATTATTACTTCTAATTCGTTCTATTTGTTGTTTAAAATTCATAGTTACTATTAATTGATATTAAATTATTCAATAAAACCTAAAAATAATCAACCTTATGTCAAAAAAAATAATCTTATTAGCGGCATTTATTGTTCTCTCTTTTTTACAAATGCAAGCCCAAGAATTTCAAGGAATGGCCGTTTATGAATCAAAAACGAGCACTTCTGATTTTAAAACTAGAATGGAAGGCAACAAAGAGATGACGCCCGACATGCAAAAAATGATTGAGGAGCGAATGAAAAAAATGTTTGAAAAAACCTTTATTCTGAACTTCAATAAATCGGCTTCAATTTACAAAGAAGAAGAAAAATTAGACGCTCCAGGTCAAGGTGGTGGCGGAATGAGAATGATGAGCTCGATGATGGGTGGTGGCGGAACCAATTATAAAAACGTTAGGCAAAAAACCTATTCGGTAGACAAAGAATTTATGGGAAAAGAATTTTTGATTAAAGATTCCTTACCTAATTATGCATGGAAAATGGAATCTGAAACCAAATTAATTGGTGGATATACTTGTTTCAAAGCAACAGCAGTGCGTCCAGTAAGTCAATCTGATTTTAGAAATTTTAGACCTAAAAAGGAGGAGCCTAAAAAAGAAGATGCAAAAGCAGACGCCGTAAAAACCGAAGGCGAAGCTAAGAAAACCAATTTTATGCAGGATTTTGAATTGCCAAAAGAAATCACAATTACAGCATGGTATGCTCCTGAAATTCCAATTAATCAAGGGCCTGAAAATTATTGGGGATTACCGGGTTTAATATTAGAAGTAAATGACGGAAAAACAATCATTCTATGTTCTAAAATTGTACTGAATTCAAAAGAAAAAGCAGAAATTAAAGAACCAACCACTGGTAAAGTAATTTCTCAAAAGGAGTATGATGAAACAGTCGTTAAAAAGATGGAAGAATTCAGACAAATGAATCAAGGTAAAGGTGGAAATGGCGGAATGCAAATTCGAATGACTCGTTAGGAATTTAATTTTTAGTTTCTTTAAATCAAATTTTTTTATAATAATTGCGTTAGTGATCTGTTAGCTTAACTAAAAACTAATACATACATATATACAATGAAAGCAACATTAACAATTTTTGCGCTATTCCTCATTGCCCTTTCTTTCGGTCAGTCCAATAATTATTACATGAGTAAATCGGGTAAAATAATTGATCAACAGAATTACGACGTAATAAAAAATACTTCTATAGAAAAAATAACAAAGAAAAGAAGTTCAATGCAAATTATAGAAGACTTAAATGAACTTTACAGCAGAAACGATTCCATAGTATATTCTTACACATGGAATTTTACTGATAATCCTAAAAAGTTAATTAAAGAAATTAATAAGAAAAAAGAATTAATTGGTAAAGTTTATCCAATTGAAAACGAAATAACAATTGAGGGCAAAAAAATTAGTTTGAAGTACTTTAAAGGGAAGCCTACATTAATCAATCTTTGGTTTACAAGTTGCGCACCATGTATTGAAGAAATGCCAGTTTTAAATGAATTAAAAAAGAAGTTTGGTGGAGAATTTAACTTTCTTTCCATAACTATGGATTCCGAAAGTAAAGTAAAAAAGTTTTTAGAAACTCACAAATTTGATTTTGAACATATAGTAAATTCAAAAAAATTAACAACCGATATAGGTTTTAGTGGATATCCTGTAAACATAATTCTTGATAAAAATGGTGTTGTCAAAACAATTGGAGGAAATGTTAATTATACAGTTGTAAATGGTGAGCTAAAAATGGTTGATGGTATGGAATTTATAAAAATATTAGAAAAATTATTATAGTCAATTACTTGTTTATAAAAAAACTTGTTTTGGGCTAAATTTAAAATTTATTTTCTGTTTGCAAAGTTCTAGTATAAGTAATACTGTAACTTCTGAAAGTTTCGAAACGGTCAAATAAGATTATATTATGAAAATAAGTATTAATAAAAGTCTTTTCTTACTGCTCCTATTTGTGAATTTTGCCCACGCGCAAGAGTTTCAGGGCAGAGCAATTTATATATCAAAATCACTAAATAATGTGGTTTTCGACACAAAAGCCATGAGCGATGAAAAGGCGAAAGAATTGAATGAAAAGATAAATAAAATGTTTGAAAAAATATTCGTTTTAAATTTCAATAAAACAGAATCTACTTATCAGCAAGAACAAAAACTTCAAAAATTAGGTACTCGCGGAAGTACTTCTGCCTCTGAATTAGAAGGTGAACTCTATAAAAATAGCCGAACCAAACAGTATCTTAAAGCCGAAGAATTTGCAAATAAAAACTACATAATTACCGATGCTTTAAAAAACTATAATTGGGATATAACACAAGAAAGTAAGACCATTGGAGGTTATACTTGTTATAAAGCGATTTCAATAATAAAAGTTACTAAAAAAGAACTTCAAGAATTTGAAGCTGAAAAAGTAAAGAAAAATAAAAACAAAACGAGTTTTTTTAATTTGGAAAAACCAAAGGATGAAATCATTACCGTTTGGTACAATCCAGAAATTCCAGTTAGCCACGGCCCTAATAAATATTGGGGATTACCCGGATTGATTATGGAAGTAAACGAAAAAAATCTAATTATTCTGTGTTCAAAAGTTGTCCTAAATCCAAAAGATAAAAAAAATATTAAAGCACCAAAAAGCGGAAAGATTATATCGCAAAATGCTTATGATTTGATGGAAGAAAAACAATATGATAAATTAAAGGATGAAAATGGAAGTATTCATATAAATGTACCTTCAAATTAAATCAAAATTGTAAACCGCAATAAAAAATAAATTCAATGAAAAAAATCCTACTATTATTATTCGTGACTACAATCTCATTTTCTCAAAATATTAAATTTGAGGGACTTATTCAGGATATTGGGAAAGCACCTTTGGAAATGGCCAATGTGATGGCGGTAAATCAAATCACAAAAGCGATGGATTCCTATGCAATCACGAATGATAAAGGAAAGTTTCTGTTGAATTTAAAGCCCAATACCACGTATACAATTAAGGTCAGCTATCTTGGAATGCAAAACAAAGAAATATCTGTTGCCACAGTTGCGTCAAATATGGTTCAGAATATTACTTTAGAATCTGGTGGAATTGAGCTTGAAGGTGTTGAAATTGTTCATGAAATGCCGGTTTCAATAAAAGGCGATACGATAGTTTATAACGCGGATTCGTTTAAATCTGGAACCGAACGAAAATTAGAAGATGTCTTGAAAAAATTGCCTGGCGTTGAAGTAAATGCAGATGGAGAGATAGAAGTAGAAGGCAAAAAAGTTTCGAAATTAATGGTTGAGGGGAAAGATTTTTTTGATGGAGACACTAAATTAGGAGTTAAAAATATTCCCGCGGATGCCATTGATAAAATCCAAGTTCTTAGGAATTTCAATGATGTATCTGCTTTGAAAGGACTCGAAAATGGTGATGAAAACATTGCGATGAACATCAAACTTAAAAAAGGGAAAAAGAATTTCTGGTTTGGAGATATGAATGCTGGAATCGGAAAAGAGAATAAAAACACGCGGTATGTAGCCAATCCGAAATTATTTTATTACAACCCTAAATACAGTATAAATCTGATTGCCAATTTTAATAATATTGGAGAATTGCCTTTTACCGTTCAGGATTATTTCAAATTCACAGGAGGTTTTCGAGGAATGATGAAAAAAGGAGGGACAAACTTCAATGTTTCTTCGAACGATTTGGGGATTTCAATGCTTCGCAACAATCGCGCGAAAGAAATTGAGACCCAATTTGGCGCTACAAATTTCTCTTACAACGTCAATAAAGCCTGGAGTTTAAGTGGATTTGCGATTGTTTCAAAAACAATTACCGACTTAGAAACCGTTTCTCAAAACAATAGAATTGATGAGATTAGAAATTCAAGTGGAGCCGTAATTAATACATTGACAACCAATCAAAATACGAAAGAAGCGACACATCAAAAAAGTAATTTGGGACTTTTTAAATTTAGCTCGAGCTATAAACCAAATACTAAATTACAATTTGACTATGATATTTTACTGAAAAATTCCAAACAAGATGAAGATAATAATTTGCTTTCAGAATCGGTTACAACTTCATCAACTGCTACTCCACCAACAAATAATAATCAAAACATAACGACTTTCAAAGAGCAAAATCCACTTGCTGTGACACAAAATTTAAGTTTGTATTACACCAAGAGTGACAAAAGCGTATTTGATTTAGAAATCCAACATTTGTATCAAGATGAAGACCCATTTTACAACACAAATTTAGGTCAAAATCCGTTTCCAATATTAGATTTACAATCTCAAAATAGGTACAATATCAATCAAAATCGTTTTGTGAAAACCAATAAAATCGATACAAAATTGGATTATTATTATATGATTACACCAAAAAGCAACATTAATTTTACTTTTGGAAATACGTATTCACTTCAAAATTTCAATTCTCATATTTTTCAAATCTTGGACAATGGAGCAAATAATGATTTGAATGATGCCACTAAAAACAACGCTGTAAATTACAATTTCAATGATGCTTTTTTAGGAATTCATTATAAGTTTATTACAGGTAAATTTACATTTAATCCAGGGTTTACGTTTCACAATTACAACACCTTTAACGACCAATTAAACACGAGAGTTAAAGACAATTTTTACCGCGTTTTACCGGATGTCTATGCATTGTATCAAATGAAAAAAGCAGAAACATTAACCTACAATTATGCGGTAACAAATGATTTTACAGATATAAATAAAATCGCTGCAGGATATACATTTACCAATTACAACTCCTTATTTAGAGGAAATAGAACCTTAGAAAATGCTTTGTCACAAAGTCATTCGCTACGTTATTTTAAATATAACATGTTCAATTTTGAGAATATTTTTGCCAATTTAAATTATACCAAGCGTGTAAATGCCGTTAAAAGCAGCGCTGATTTTACGGGTATAAACCAAGTATCAACGGCAATAAACTCCAATTTTGCAGATGAATCTTTATCTGGAAATGCAAATTACGGCAGATCATTTGCGAAAAACTACAAAGCTTCGTTGAATTTAGGCGTAAATTGGTCGAAATTCAATAACATTCAAAACAACATTTTTAGAACTACCGAATCGCTTACGCAAAATTACACCGTAAAATTAGCCACCAATTATAAAAACCTTCCCAACCTTGAAATTGGTTATTCTATTACGAGAAATGATTACAGCGGCACTAAGTTTTTGACGGAGATGCCTTCTGCAAAACTCGATTATTACTTCCTAGACAGTTTTTCTTTTGTGGCTGATTATGAATATTATCATTACACAAACAACAAAAATACGGTCAACAACGAATATGATTTCTTGAGTACGAGTTTGATTTATCAAAAAACAAAAGACAGCAAATTAGAATACAAAATAAGTGCTACAAATCTGTTGAATACAAAAACATTAAACGACGATAGTTTCACGCAGTTTGCAACTCGAACTTCACAATATACTGTCCAACCAAGATATATTATTTTGAGCTTGAAATATAATTTGTAGTAATACTATGAATTGCATCGTTGTTGAGGATTTAAATTGGTGTTATTTTGAGAATACGAATACGCAATTTTGCTTGTTTAGAACAATTTGACTACTTTTGGCAGATATAAAAATGCTACTATGAGTATCGCTAAACACAATTGGACGAAAGACGAAATTATCGCTATATACAATAAACCTTTGATGGATTTGCTTTTTGAAGCAGCATCAATTCACAGAGAGCACCACGATCCAAATGTGGTTCAAGTTTCTACTTTATTGTCAATTAAAACGGGTGGATGTCCTGAAGATTGTGGTTATTGTCCGCAAGCAGCTCGGTACCACACCGAAATTGAAGGGAATGATTTAATGTCGGTTAGCCAAGTTAAAGCACAAGCATTGCGAGCAAAATCTAGTGGTTCTTCCCGAGTTTGTATGGGTGCCGCTTGGAGAAATGTGAAAGACGGACCTGAATTTGACCAAGTTTTAGAAATGGTACGCACTATCAATAAATTGGATATGGAAGTGTGTTGTACTTTGGGTATGATTACTGAAAATCAGGCGCAACGTTTGGCAGAAGCAGGATTATATGCCTACAATCACAATTTAGATACCTCAGAAGAATATTACAAAGAAGTTATTTCAACCCGTGGTTTCGAAGACCGTTTGCAAACAATCGAAAATGTTCGCAAGACAAATGTTACCGTTTGTAGTGGGGGAATTATCGGAATGGGAGAATCAATAGAAGACCGTGCTGGAATGTTAGTGGCGCTTTCTACTTTAAATCCACAGCCTGAATCGGTGCCAATAAATGCGTTGGTTGCCGTTGAAGGAACACCATTAGAAGAAGAAAAACCTGTTGAAATATGGGAAATGATTCGAATGGTTGCAACCACAAGAATTATTATGCCAGAAACGCAAGTGCGTCTTTCGGCTGGAAGAATGAATATGAGTCGTGAAGGGCAAGCAATGTGTTTCTTTGCTGGTGCCAATTCTATCTTTGCTGGCGATAAATTGCTTACAACTCCAAATCCAGATGTAAATGACGACATGAAAATGTTTGAAACTTTAGGATTAGTTGCACAAAAACCTTTTATAAAAATCATGCAGCCTACAACAGTTGAAGCGGCAGATTCTCAATTTCAAGCGTTGGGCGAAAAGCCAAAATGGTCACGACCAGGACATACAATTGAAAAGAATTTGGAAGCTTCAGGAAAAGGAAACGCATAATTTGTTCCTTAACTAAATAAATCCTTTGGAACCTAATTCTCACAGAACGTATTCCGTAACGGAAGCTCAAAACAAACTAGAGAATTATTGTGCGTACCAAGAGCGTTGTCACAAAGAAATAGTCGAAAAATTGCGGGGAATGAACATGATTCCACAAGCGATAGACTTGATTATTGTGCACCTCATAGACAATAAATTCCTTAATGAAGAGCGATTTGCGTGTAGTTTTGCGCGTGGAAAACACCGCATCAAACATTGGGGTAAAATCCGAATTGTAAACGAATTGAAGTTCCGAAATATTTCTCAATACAACATTACAACAGCGCTGAAAGAAATAACTCCCGAAGAATACAACACTACTTTTCATACTTTGGCCGAAAGGCAATGGCCGAATATTCGGGAAACAAATCCAACTAAAAAACGAAAAAAATTTTGTGATTTTCTACTTCGAAAAGGATTTGAAAGTAATTTAATTTACGAAAAAGTAAAGGACTTGGAGAGTTGTAAATTATGAATTATAAGTTATGAATTATTGGAAACGGGTCAACTTTATGACTTTCGACATTTTTTTAACCGCAAAGGGCGCAAAGATTTACGCAAAGTTCACAAAGAAAATAAATTATTAATCGTTAGAAATGGTTCTACTTTATGAGTTTAGACATTCGACAAGTTTTTAGTCTTTAGTCTTTCATCTATTTGTCTTTCATCTAAAAAACTATAACCTTAACAAAATACTTACTGCATTTCCACCAAAACCGACGGCATTTACCATAATTTTTTTCAATGGTTTGTTTTGGATTTGTGCTTCCGCAAATGGAACTCCGATGAATTGATTGTGTTGTAACATCATTATCGCCATTTCAATGCTCAACATTCCTGAAGCGCCAAAAGTGTGTCCGATTTTCCATTTATTGGTTGTTAATAACGGAAGGTTATCGCCAAATACTTTTTGGATAGCTTTATATTCTGTTAAATCGCCTTTTATAGTTCCAGGTGCGTGCATTACAATGGCATCAACATCTGATAAATTTATATTCCCCAGTGCCATTTTCATTGATTTTTGAAAACAAGTGGCTTCCGCCGAAATTGAAATATTGTGTTCCAGAATTTCAGTGGCATAACCAATTCCCTCAATAAAAGCGAGTGCGTTCTCTTTTTTACCAATTTCCAAACAACAAACAGCAGCGCCTTCGCCAAGAATCAAAGTATTCTTTTTCTTATTCAAATCTAAAGCACGATTTGGGTAATCAGAACCTTCATTTGAATTGGAATAAATTTTTAAAGCCTGCATTTGACTGATTGTGAAATCGGTTAAAGGGGCTTCACTTCCGCCTACTAAAAATTTTTCTGACATTCCAGCTCTCAGCCAAGCTACACCGTTTAAAAGCGCATGCAATGCCGTTGAACACGTAATTGAATGTGAAATTTCAGGTCCTTGACTTTGCAAATCATGAGAAACCCATGAAGAAATATTTCCAAGAGTTGTGGTTGGAGAAGCCAAAGTTTGCGCTTTCCCAGTTTTAATAAAATCAATATGGTGTTTTTCAAATAATTCGGTTGCCCCTCGCGAGGAACCAATGTTAATTCCGAAACAATCGCCCTTTTTCCAACCTGCTTTTTCAATTGCTTTTCGAGAAGCCGCAATGGCAAATAACACTGAATTGTCTAATGATTTATACTTTTGATCTGAATTTTTTAGTATTTCTATTTCCTGTTTTGAAGTGGTATCTAATGGTGCCGTAAGTACGTTTTGGGCCCCAAAATCAGTTGTTACAAAACAATGTTGATTGGATAGATACGAATTCCAAATTGCATTTTGATTGTTTCCTAATGCAGAAAGAGAAGCAATGGCGGTAATAGAAATTGTTTTTGACAAGTTTAATTTATTATGAATTATGAATCAATTATGAATTATAGTTATGAATTATGAATTTTTGGAAACGGCCCAACTTTATGACATTCGACATTCGACTAATTTTGAGTCTTTCATCTTTTCGTCTTTTTGTTAATTAAACTATTTCCAAAGCATTTTCAACCACATCATAAATTTTTTGCAATTGGCTATTTGTGATGATGTAAGGCGGTAAAATATAGACAATGTTTCCTACAGGACGCAAAATTACTCCATTTTCAATGAAGAAATCATAGAGTTTGTTGCGCAAGGTTCCGTAATAACTAGCTTGGATTTCGGTTTTTATTTCCAATGCAAAAATGACACCCAAAACCCGAGTTGTAGTCACTTTTGGATGATTTTCAATGCGTTTTTGGAAAGCCAAATGATGTTTATTTACCCTAGAAATATTGTTTTGCATTTCATCGGTTTGCAATAATTCCAAACTAGCCAAAGCCGCCGCACAACCCGTTGGATTCGCAGTAAATGTATGCCCGTGAAAAAGCGCTTTGTTGATATCGTCGCTATAAAACGCATTGAAAACCTCTTGTGTGAATGTGGTAATTGCCATTGGAATTGTTCCGCCCGTCAACGCTTTTGACAAGCACATCATGTCGGGTTGGGTTTGCAAATAATCGCAGGCAAACGTTTTTCCAGTTTTTCCAAAGCCTGTCATTACTTCATCGGCGATGGTTAAAACGCCATTTTCTTGGCAAATTTTGATTAATTTATCTAATGCTTCTGGCTCATACATGACCATTCCTGCTGCTCCTTGAACCAATGGCTCGAAAATGAATCCTGCACAGTTATTATTTTTTATGGCTTGTGCCAATGCTTGAAAACTGACTTCTTCCTGACCTTTTATTGGAACTGGAATCCGAACAATATCAATAAACATTCCTTCGAAAGCTTGAGTATAAAATGAAATTCCGCTTGCAGCCATTGCGGCAAAAGTATCGCCATGAAAGGCATTTTCGAACGCAATTATGGTGGTTTTCTTTTCTCCTTTATTGAAAAAATATTGTAAAGCTACTTTTATTGCGACTTCAACAGCGGTTGATCCATTATCAGAAAAGAAAATTTTATTTTGGTTTTTTGGCAAGATTTCCATTAACTTTTCAGATAAAACCACGGCAGGTTCATGCGTAAATCCACCAAATAAAATGTGTTCTAAAGTGGTTAATTGCTTGTAGATTGCATCGGCAATAAACCGATTGGAATGCCCAAAAGGATTGACCCACCAAGACGCAATGGCGTCAATATATTCCTTATTGGAATCGTCCCAAAGCAAGGCTCCTTCGCCTTTCACAATTGCAATGGGCGGTTTTGAAGTTTTATGCTGGGTATAAGGATGCCAAAGATAGTGGCTGTCTCTTTCGGTTAAGTCCATGTAATTTTAGATTCAAAGTTGAAATTGATTTTTGAAATTGCTATTGCTATTGCCATTGCTATTGAAGTTCTAATAGATTATCTCGAAACAAATTGGCATATTCTGAAATTACGTTTTGGTCGAAATACGGTTCTTCCTCAATTCTTCCAATGCATTTTAGTTGTGTTGTATTCAAAATTATTGATTCTGTAGGACGATTTTCATTACCATTAAAAATAATCCCTGCAATGTTTATGCCTCGGTTTTTCAACGCTTCAATCGTCAATAAAGTGTGATTGATGCTTCCCAAATAATGGCGTGAAACAACAATAACTTTGTAATCGGGTTGAATTAAATCGATGACAAAATCGGTTTCATTTAAGGGCACAAATACACCACCAGCACCTTCAATAACAAGATGATTGGCTGTTTTTGGTTCAATAATCTTTTTTAAATCTATTGTAATTCCGTCTAATTCAGCTGCTAAATGCGGACTTGCGGGAGTGTTAAGTTTATAGCTATTTTCATATATAACCGATTTGTCATTTGAAATGTATCGTTGAATTTTATGACTATCGGAATCATTTAAATCACCAGCTTGAATGGGTTTCCAATAATCTGCCTCAAGTGCTTCGGTAATAATTGCTGAAGCTATGGTTTTACCGACATCGGTTGAAATTCCTGTTATAAATAGTTTCATTTGATTTATTTAAACGCAAAGTTCGCAAAGTAATCGCAAAGTTTGCAAGGTAATTGGATTTAATGTTGATTAGAAACTAATTTAATATCCGTTGTTTATTTGAATTCAAAATTACAAGTATTACATCTATATTTATGCTTAGAATAAAAAGGCATTAGCACAAAAAGCATTGAAAAAATAAATGCAAGTAATGTTTTTGTATCTTTTATTGACGTTGTCATTTTGATTTGTTTTCCATTACACTTTGGACAATTCACTAACTGGTTCTTTTCATCCAAAGAATATTCGCTAACTTGAGAAAGAATTTCATTAGCCTTAATAAAATCCTCATTTTTCACAAAGAGTTTCACACCTCCAACAGCATTACTATAAAGTGGATAGGTATCAACAGTATTATTATCTCGAATAAAAACCGAAATCCCTTCAGATTCTAATTTCCCTTTAAAAATAATTGCTTCTGATGAATATTGGTATCGTCTAATTAATTTAAAAACTGATTTTTCCATAGCATTAAAAAACAAAGGTACTCAACAATCTCAACACTTCAGAGATTTCTTCCTTTGAATTATAACTGTGCAAACAAAACCGCAATCGTTCTTGACCTTCGGGAACTGTGGGAGAAAGAATGGCTTTGACATCGAATCCTTTTTCTTGAAGTTGATTGGCAATTGCTTTTACATTTTGATTTCCAGGAATAATGGCACTTTGAATAGCCGATTTGCTTCTTACAAACATTGGTTTTAATCCCAAAATATTTTTTTCTTGGTTGAAATGAATGATATTTTCTCTGAGAATTTCAAGCGCTTTATTTTCGGTTTCTAAATGCTTATAAGCCACCAAAATTGTTGCCACCGAATGCGGCGAAAGTCCCGTAGTATAAATGAAACTTCGAGCAAAATTCACTAAATAATCGGCTAATTTTTGACTACCTAAAATTGCTGAACCGTGGCAACCCAACCCTTTTCCGAAAGTCACAATTCGAGCAAAAACAGCTTCTTGTAATCCTAACATTTGAACCAATCCTTGTCCGTTTTCTCCAAAAACTCCCAAAGCATGCGCTTCATCAACTACTAAATTGCAATCATATTTTGAAGTGATTTGTACCAATTCTTCTAAATTAGGACAGTCGCCATCCATTGAAAAAACACTTTCGGTAACGATGTAAATAGTTGTTAGGTCTTGGGTTTTAGGTCTTGGGTTTTGGATTAATCGTTCCAAATCTTCAAAATCATTGTGTTTGAATTTATACGATTTGGCATTTGAAAGTTGAATTCCGTCCCGAATCGATGCGTGTGACAATTCATCATACAAAATCAAATCGCCTTTTTGCGGAACAGCACCAAAAAAACCAACATTGGCATCGTAACCCGAATTGAAAATTAAGGCACTTTCTACTTGATGAAATTTTACAATATAATTTTCCGCTTCTTCATATACTTTATGATTTCCAGACAATAATCTAGAGCCTGTTGCGCCATTTTGAATTATATTATTTTCAATTAAATATGAATGTGTTTCATTGAAAATAGTTTCCGATTTCGCAAAACCAATATAATCATTGGAAGAAAAATCAATTAAAGTATTGGGCAACGATAGTTTTCGCAATGAATTGTTTTGGTTGCGAGATTCAAGTTTGGAAATAAGCTTTTCTGGTAACTTCATAAAAGCAAAGTTATCGATTTAATTTTTCTTAAATAAATAACTGATAAATGACATTAAATTAAATAGGTTTTAAAGCCAAACTAATCCTTTTTTTATTTCTTCAAATGCGCAATCATGTCCTTGGTCATACTTTCAATATCAAATTTATGATTCCAATTCCAATCTTTTCTCGCTAAACTGTCGTCAATACTTGCTGGCCAACTGTCCGCAATTTTCTGACGGAAATCAGGCGAATATGAAATTGAAAATTCAGGGATGTGTTTCTTGATTTCGGCTGCGATTTCTGTTGGTGTAAAACTCATGGCAGCCAAATTATAGGAAGACCGAATCTTAACTTGTTCTGCAGGCGCTTGCATAATTTGAATTGTTGCTGCAATGGCATCGTCCATATACATCATCGGCATTTTGGTTTCTGACGATAAAAAACAGTCGTAC
>CALPQA020000005.1 GCA_943325595.2 Auritidibacter sp. Marseille-P8566 | reverse complement strand
TGATCCGATTTTGGAAATAGCCAAAAAATTAGAAGCTGCTGCTTTAGTAGATGATTATTTCGTTTCTAGAAAATTATATCCAAATGTAGATTTCTATTCCGGTATTATTTACCGTGCCTTAGGTATTCCAACAGACATGTTTACTGTTTTATTTGCTATCGGAAGATTACCAGGTTGGATTGCACAATGGAAAGAAATGCGTGAAAACAAAGAGCCAATTGGTCGTCCAAGACAAGTTTACACAGGTCATCCTTTGAGAGATTTCAAAACTATTGACAAAAGATAGATTTATTGATTAAATAATGAGAAAGCTTCACAAATTGTGAGGCTTTTTTTTATATTTGTAAATAGTCAAACCCAAATTAAAAAAATGTTGCAACTCAACGTACAAAACGAAACATCAAGATTAAGAGCCGTAGTTTTAGGTTCGGCAATAAATAATGGACCAACACCCACAATTGACGAAGCCTACGACCCTAAATCATTGGAGCACATTGTAGCTGGAACGTATCCTGTTGAAGCCGATATGGTTAAGGAAATGGAAGCGTTCTTTGCTGTATTTCAAAAATACGACGTGACTGTTTTTCGTCCTAAAATGATTGAAAATTACAATCAAATTTTCGCTCGGGACATCGGATTTGTAATTGACGATATTTTCATAAAAGCAAATATTTTACCTGATAGAGAGAGAGAATTAGATGCTATCCAATATGTTATTGATCAAATAAATCCATTGAAAGTCATTCGTCCTCCAGAAGAAGTTCATATTGAAGGTGGTGATGTAATGCTTTGGAACAATTATATTTTCATTGGAACTTATAAAGGTAGCGACTACAAAGATTATATTACGGCTCGAACCAATTGGCAAGGAGTGGAGTTTATTCGAAATTTATTCCCCAATAAAATTGTAAAAGAATTTGATTTGGTGAAATCAAAAATTGAGGCGCGCGATAATGCCTTACATTTAGATTGCTGTTTTCAACCCGTTGGAACCAATAAAGGGATTATTTATAAAAGAGGTTTTCGCGAAGAAGCCGATTATATGTTTCTCGTAAATCTTTTTGGAAAAGAAAATCTTTTTCATATTAAAAGGGAAGAGATGTATCATATGAATTCAAATGTATTTTCAATTGCTCCAGACGTAGTGGTCTCCGAAAGAAAGTTCAAAAGATTAAATAAGTGGCTAAGAAAAAATGGCTTCACAGTTGAAGAAATTCCGTATGCCGAAATAGCCAAACAAGAAGGTTTGTTGCGATGTTCGACTTTGCCGTTGATAAGAGATTGATAGATAATAGAAGCAAGATAATAGAAACAAGAAAATAGACCTTTTGTTTATATTCATAATATAGTAAAACATGAACCAAACGACCAATTCCATTTTAATGATTCGCCCCGTTGCGTTTCGAATGAACGAGCAAACTGCAGTTAATAATTACTATCAAAAAGTGATTGATGATTTATTGCCTGCAACTGTAAATGCAAAAGCCCAACAAGAATTTGATGCCTTTGTTGCCAAGTTAAGAGCAGTTGGAGTTGATGTCATTGTAGTTGATGATACTACAGAACCCAATACTCCTGACAGTATTTTTCCAAACAATTGGATTTCGTTTCACGAAAATGGTGATGTTGCCTTGTATCCAATGTTTGCTGAAAACCGTCGCCAAGAACGTCGGGAAGTAATATTAGATGTATTAGAAGAAAAAGGATTTTTTATAGAAAACATTGTCGACTATACTTCTGCCGAAGAAGATGGTTATTTCCTTGAAGGAACAGGAAGCATTGTCCTTGACCGAGCCAATGGAAAGGCATATTGTGCTTTATCACCAAGAGCAGATGAAGAGTTATTTATCGAATTTTGTGAAGATTTCGATATGAATCCAATTATTTTCGAAGCTTTTCAAACGATAAATGGCGAACGAAAACAAATTTACCATACCAATGTGATGATGTGTATTGGCGAAACCTATGCTGTAATTTGTGCCGATGCAATCGATGATAAAAAAGAGCGAAAAATGGTTTTGGACAGTCTGAAAGGGGATGAAAAAGAAGTGATTTTAATTACTGAAGATCAAGTCAATAATTTTGCGGGAAACATGTTAGAAGTAAAAGGAGCTAACGACAGAAGGTATTTGATTATGAGTACATCTGCTCATAAAAGTCTTACTAAAAAGCAAATAGCACAATTAGAGGAGCACGTAACAATTTTGAGTTCAAGCCTTGATACTATTGAAGCCTGTGGGGGTGGAAGTGCAAGATGTATGATGGCAGAAATTTTCTTGCCACAAGCGGAATAGGTTTTTTTTGCCACAGATTTCTTTGTCTGTTCGACCTTTGGTCTCGGGTCACAGATTTATAAGGATTTTATTTTTGGGGAATAATAAATAATAACCGCAAATTCACAAATTATATTTTAATTCATTTGGTAATAATAAATGGGTAAGTTTTTTTGCCACAGATTACACGGATTTAGTTTTTAGTAATAGAAAGAGACGGGTGTACTTTTCACCGGTCTCTTTTTTTAGGGACGTATTTCGTAATGGTAAATAGGGCAATTTTTTTGCCACAGATTACATAGATTTAAAAGGATTTTATCTTTGGGGAATATAAATAATTACCACAAATTCACAAATTACTTTTGCTGGTGTTGTTTAGGATATTATTTCGATTTTGCAATATTGCGAATCATACCTCCAAAAATAAAATAGTGAAAAGGAACAATACTATACCAATAGATTCTTCCCATTAAACCCCGAGGGCGAAAAGTAGCAATTTGGTGCAGTACATTATTTTCGTCAATTCTAAATTCCAACCAAGCTTCTCCTGGAAGTTTCATTTCGGCAAACAGTAATAATCTTTTTTCTTGTCGGTTTGCCAATAATACCCGCCAAAAATCCAACGAATCTCCCGAATGCAGCACAAGCGGATTTGTTCTTCCTCGACGTAATCCTACACCACCAAAAAGTTTGTCTACATTTCCTCGAAGTCTCCACAGCCAATTTCCATAGTAATATCCTTTTTGACCTCCTATCGAAAAAATATTATCCAAAATTTGTTCTGTATTTTCTATTTTCATGCTTTTAATGTCTTTCAAACAGCCAAAGGTCGGCACTTGTATGTATCCGTTTAAATCTCCTGATTTCCGACTGCTCGATAAACTGTCTTTCCAGCTCGATATAACTAGATTTTGCTCTATTTTTATGAAAGCCAATTTGATCGCATCTACATAGGAAATGGGTTTTATTTTCAATAATTTCTGTAACCGATTGTCTTTACAAATTACTTCCATTTTCATGCTACCAACCAAATTCATTGCCAATTTATAGGAGGTTGACGTTACAAAATACAACCAATAGGATGAAAATTTGGGGGTCATTATTGGGACAACATAAATCCATAATTTTATTTTACGTGTTTTGGCATACAAAAGCATCATTTGTTTGTAGGTAATAATATTTGGTCCCCCAATATCAAAGGAATTATTATAACATTCTTCTCGAAGCATTACCCCAATGAGATATTTCATTACATCCCGAATAGCAATGGGTTGTGATTTGGTTAACACCCATTTTGGTGTAATCATAATGGGTAATTTTTCGCACAAATCCCGAATAATTTCAAAGGAGGAACTTCCGGAACCCACAATTATTCCAGCTCTTAAAACAGTCAAACTAAAATTACCTTTGTATAAAATATCTTCCACGTCACTTCGGGATTGCAAATGTTTCGATAAGTTAGAATCATTAATAATTCCACTCAAATAAACCACTTGTTTTACTCCACATGCATTCATATACTCATTGAAATGCAATGCAGAATTCGCTTCCAAAACATCAAACTCGGTTGTCGAAGCGGTCATAGAATGGATTAAATAATACGCCACATCGATGTCTTTTGGAATATCTTCGAAGTGAGGTTCTTCTAGAAAATCAATTTCCCAAACCCTAATTTTAGAAAGAATATCAGCATCCAATCCTAAACGGTTTTTATCACGAACGCAACAAATAATCTCGTGATTTAGTTTTAGCAATTCCGGCAATAACCTTTTTCCAACATACCCATTGGCACCCGTAAGTAAAATTTTCATAGTTGATAATTTTCATAAAAATACGGATAATAATCCAAACATTCTGAAATGCAAAAACACCTTTTTGCCCGGAAATAGATTTGATAAAAAAGAATGGATTTATTTTCACTACTTTTGTCTCCAATTATATTATCAAAATGAAAAATAAAAAAACGGTAGTACTCGGAGCATCAACAAAAGAGGATAGATATTCCTTTAAGGCAATCACAATGCTCGTCGAAAAAGGGCATACAGTACTCGCTATTGGACAAAATACGGGAGAAGTTGCGGGTGTAAAAATTTATACTAAAGCCATTCCATTATCGCAAATCAATACCGTTTCCTTGTATTTGAACCCAGCCAGACAAAGAGATTATTATAATTATATAGTAGAGGCCAAGCCAAAACGTGTTATTTTTAATCCTGGAACAGAAAACCCCGAATTCTATCAGTTGTTGAAATTAAACAACATAAAAGTAGAAGTTGCCTGTACATTGGTATTATTGGCAACCAATCAGTATTAGGTTTTTTTGGAGCTATTTCCCGCTGTTCGTTGCAATCTTTGCTTTTTTAAGAAAAAAAGCAAAGGATTTCCACTTCCATCGGGGCTATAAATTAGAACCTCGTTTCTTTAGTAGCAGGTTTACTAATCAGCAACAATCCAATAAAAGTAATGCAACCATTGATAATTATAAGCTCATTATCAATCACATAGTCTCCTAATAAAGCAGCGGAATTGTAATTTATTAAAAAACAAATCGCTGGCGAAAGCAAGCAAATTAGCGGAACAAGCTTGTCGTGAACGGTTTTTGTTTTCATAAACAATCCAAAACAATACAATCCCAAAAGAGGCCCATAAGTATAGGAAGCAATTTTGAAAATCATACTTACCACCGAGGCATCATTAATCGCATTAAAAATAACAATAACCAAAAACATTAAAAGCGAAAACCCAATGTGAACGAAGTGTCTTGTACGCACCATATTTGGTTTTGTCGCATTCTCCATTTTGTCCATCCCAAGAAAATCAACACAAAAAGAAGTCGTCAATGCAGTCAATGCCGAATCGGTAGTAGCGAAAGTGGCGGCTGTTAATCCCAAAAGAAATACTATTGCAGGAATAAAGGTTAGATGATGAAAAGCAATTTCTGGGAATAATAAATCGGTTCTAGGTTTTCCAGTTATGAAATCGGTGGGAACGGCAATACCGTTTTTATTGGCATAAATGTAAAGTAGGGCACCCACACTCAAAAAGAAAATATTGATAATTACAAATATTCCGGTGAACGTAAACATGTTTTTCTGTGCTTCGCCAATAGTGGCACAACTCAGGTTTTTCTGCATTAAATCTTGGTCAAGGCCCACCATTGCAATGGTTACAAATATCCCGCCTAAAATTTGTTTTACGAAATAAGTCCCTTTCATATAATCATCAAAGAAAAATATTTTCGAGTAATTGCTGTTTTTTATTTCTTCAAACGCTTCAAATGCATTCAAATTCAAGCTGTTGCAAATGAAGAAAATGGTTAAAAAAACCGACGAGACTAAGAAGAACGTTTGTAGCGTATCAGTGATAATAATGGTTTTTAAACCTCCTCGATAAGTGTACGCAAATATCAAAAGCAAAGAGATTAATACCGTTACTGCAAATGGAATTTTGTAAAAATCAAAAACATAGCGTTGCAAAACAATTACTACTAAATACAATCGAAATGCAGATCCTATCGTTCTGCTTATCAAAAATATGGAAGCAGCTGTTTTATAACTAAAAGTTCCTAATCGTTGTTCGATATACCCATAGATAGAAGTCAAATTCATTCTGTAATAGAGCGGTAGTAGTACTTTGGCAATAATTAGAAACCCAATGGCATTTCCTAGAACAAATTGAAAGTACTTGAATTGATTTTCAGGATTTCCCACTTCACCTGGAACAGAAATAAAAGTCACCCCAGAAAGTGCGGTTCCTATCATTCCAAACGCCACCAAATACCATTTTGAGTTTTTATTGGCTTTAAAAAAAGCTTCATTTCCACTGTCATTTTTACTAACAAAATGAGATATAAAAAATAGGATTCCGAAATAAACGATGATTAAAGATAAAATTGCAATTGGAGTCATTCGAGTAAAATTTGTTTTTACAAATAACTTAAATAATTTTCAAATCTTCTAATTTTAGGAATTATTACTTTTATTTGTATTTGCTTGCTTGCGCGGTATTAATCTTATTATTAAGAAACAGTTTAATTATTATATTGTCAGTAATATATTAAAATATTGTTTTTTATCCTGATTTTATCAATAATTTTTATTTAAATTCAGATGATTTTTTGTTAAAAAAAGTATAACTAAACATTTTTTTTTATATTTGCATAACTCAAATTTAAAAAAAATGAAAAAATTAATTTTTATTGCGGTATCCCTTGTATCGTTTGTGGGATTTTCTCAAGAAGCCCAAAATTCAGTAAATCAGAAATGGACCTTGGGATTTGGTGTCAATTTTATTGATAACACAAGCACTGTAGAAGGTCAAAATTTTAATTCAATAAAGCAATGGAATGTTGTTCCAACAGTATCAAAATTCAGCTTGGAAAGAAAATGGACTAACCAGTATTCTTCGGAAGTTGCATTAACTTTTAATAATTTGTCCAAAGATAAAATGCATAATGGAGGAACCATAAATAGTGATGTGTATTATCTTGCTTTAGACGCGAGTGGTAAATTCTATTTTGATGAATATATTGCTAAAAATTCTGCAATTGATGCCTATGTGATTTTAGGTTTAGGCCTTAATATGGCAGATACTGTAGTTAACCAAACAGGAAATTATGGTTTAGGTCTAAATGTTTGGTTTTTACCTAATTTAGGTTTTAGAATTCAAACTCTTGGAAAGCAAGCTTTCAAACAACAACAATTAAATAATAATCACACACAGCACAGTGCTGAGATGATTTTCAGGTTCTAATTATAATACCGCTTTCGGGCGGTTTTTTTTTTTTGATTAATAAAAAATATTCGATTTATTTTTAATTCCTGTCCCTCTACGATTTTTTAAATATATTCTAACATAATTTTGTTTAATCAAAAATAACGAGTACTTTTGGTACTCATTAATGATTCAATGTTAGAAAATCTCATTACATCTAAAACCCGAATTCGAATTTTGGTTAAGTTTTTTATAAACTCAGCCAACAACGGTTATTTGCGTGGTTTATCCGAAGAGATGAACGAGTCTACTAATTCCATTCGAAAAGAATTGAATAACCTTGAAGAAGCAGGTTATTTGCAAAAAGAAGCAATTCAAAATAGGGTTTCTTACAGTGCAAATACCAACCATCCCCTTTATAGTACGTTACAAAAAATTATTTTTCAACACATTGGATTGGATTCTATTGTGGCGTTAATTTTGGAACGAATGGGTGCCGTAAAAAAAATAATTGTAATAGGAGATTATGCCAATGGTGTTGATAGTGGTACGATAGAAGTAATAATTATTGGAGATGATTTGAATACAGAATACATAACACAATTATCGGGTAAGATTGAAAAGGAAATAAAGCGTAAAGTTCAGTTTTATATGACACAAAAACATGAAGGTACTGGCTTAGTGATTTATGAAGACGAAGATTTGCAAAAAAACAGAATGCGTCCACTTTCAAAATTCGATGTGTAATAGAGTAATGAATGTTTTTTTTTTAATAGTAACAATTCGATTTTCGATTTTCGATTTTCGACAAATTATATAACTATGCCTTGGTTTGCATTATATACTCGTCCAAAAAACGAAAAAAAAGTAACAGAACAATTGATTAATTTGGGAATTGAGGCTTATTGTCCAATGGTTACTCAAATGAAGCAATGGTCTGACAGAAAAAAGAAAGTCGAAACACCACTAATAAGCTCCTACGTTTTTGTAAACTTAGAAGAAAAGGAACGCAACAAGGTTTTTGATGCATTTGGTGTAGTGCGGTACTTGTACTGGTTGGGAAAGCCAGCAATAATTAAGGACGAGGAGATTGTTGCTTTAAAAGAGGGGCTAAAAGGGATTCTAACTTCTGTGGAAGTTGAAGGCATACAACCGGGCGATACAATTTCGATCTCTAAGGGTCCTTTTCAAGGGAAAGTAGGTGTTGTTTCGCAAGTTGAGAAAAATAAAATTCGTTTAGTTCTTAAAGAACTTGGCGTTTTAATTACAATTTCAAGAGAAGAAGAAGTTTAGTTTTTTGATGATATAGTTGCTTAGTTAGCCATATATAATGTGACTGACGGAGCGAAGCCGTGGAGAAAGGTTGAGTGGGTTTTTAGGTTGTAAGTTAAAAAAAGGTTGAAACGGTAAATAGTAAAAATCTGATTTTTTCAACAAAAATTTACGGAACAAATAGTGAAAAATGAAAATTCCAAATAATAATATCGCAATAATTGGTTTAGGATATGTAGGTCTTCCATTGGCGGTTGCCTTTGGTTCAAAATATAAAACATTGGGTTTTGACATTAATTCGACTCGAGTAGGTGAATTGTCAAACGGAATTGATAGAACATTAGAATCTGACAAAGATAAAATAGCAAGTGCCGCATTATTAACTTTTTCAAGTACGATAGAGGACTTAAAAAGTTGCGATATTTTTATTGTAACAGTTCCCACTCCTATAAATCAGTTCAAAGCACCCGATTTAGAACCTTTACTTAAAGCGTCTGAAATGATTGGGAAAGTAATGAAAAAAGATGCTATTGTAATTTATGAAAGCACCGTTTATCCGGGGTGTACAGAAGATGATTGCGTTCCGGTTTTGGAAAAATATAGCGGACTAAAATTCAACAGTGATTTTTATTGTGGATATAGTCCTGAGCGAATTAATCCAGGAGATAAAGTCAATACATTGACTACTATAAAGAAAGTGACTTCTGGTTCAACTCCCGAAATTGCAACTTTTGTTGATGCTTTATACAGCTCTATCATAACCGCTGGAACCTACAAGGCTCCAAGTATTAAAGTCGCTGAAGCTAGTAAAGCAATTGAAAATGCGCAGCGTGATGTAAATATTTCATTTGTAAATGAATTGGCTTTAATTTTCGACAGAATTGGAATTGACACCAACGACGTTTTAGAAGCTGCAGGTACTAAATGGAACTTTTTAAAATACAAGCCAGGATTAGTTGGTGGTCATTGCATTGGTGTTGATCCTTATTATCTGGCTCACAAGGCTGAAAGTTTGGGTTATCATCCGCAAGTTATCCTTTCGGGAAGACGTGTAAATGACACTATGGGAATGTTCATTGCAGGTAAAGTAGTGAAACTAATGATTCAGAAAGGAACCAACATTAAGGGTGCTAAAGCATTGTTATTGGGGGTTACTTTCAAAGAAAACTGTCCTGATATTCGTAATTCTAAAGTGGTAGATATTTATAATGAATTGGTTCAATTTGGATTAGATGTTGATGTTTTTGATCCCCATGCTGATGCCGTTCAAGTGAAATCAGAATACAACATTGAACTTATTGGGTCGCCTACAAAGTATGATGCTATTATTTTGACCGTTGCTCATAAGGAGTTTCTTCAATTGGATTTAGATGTTTTGAAAAAAGGAAATCACACGGTGATTTTCGATAGTAAAGCCGCTTTAGATCGGGATAGTGTGGATGCGAGGTTGTAAATCCCCCTAACCTCCGAATATAGGCCCCCTAACCCCCAAAGGGGAAATTAAGGAGTGGGATTAAATTAGAGGTTGAGGAAGTTGAGGAAGTTGTAAGTTGAAAAAGTTATAAGTTATAAGTTATAAGTTGTAAGTTGAATCGTATAACTGTTAAATAAGAGTTGAATCGTTAATTCAGCACATAAAAGTAAAATCTGATTAACCAAATCCAAAAATCAACTCTTCCCATCAATTTTTTTTTGTAGCTTTTTACCATTAAGGGGAAAAGTAATGTATAAAAAAAAGGTTTGTAAGTTCAGGAAGTTGTAGGTTGTAGGTTGAGAAAGTTTTAAGTAGAAAATGTTATTTCGATTAATCGAGGATTACTTTAACCGAGATTAAACGACAAAGATGTCAAACTAATAAGAATAGAAAATAAAAATAATTACCATATCAGCAGTATTCGTTTGGTATTTTAAAATGTCCCTCTTTTTTTATTTTATTATAGTATTAAAACTAAACTATAAAATATATGGCAAAAGTAGTAGGACCTATTAAAATTAAAGGCACCATTGATGATTTGGTTTTTTATGAAACACAAACAGGAGAAAATCTTGTACGAATGAAAAGCAGGGCTTTTCTCACTTCAAAAGAATTTCATAGCAATCCTATTTATCAGCCCATAATTGATCAGGGAAAGGAATTTGGTTTTGCGGCGAAACTTACGAAAACCTTTAGAAGTTTGGTTCATGATTTTAATGAGAAGGCAAAAGATCAAAGTTATCCGGGGCGTGCCATTCAATTGTTACTTGAAATTATTAAGGAGGATACAATACATCCTGCAGGACAACGCACTTTGGCGGAAGCTATGAAGGATTATGAAGTTGCCTGTTATTTAGAAGGTTTTGAGGGTAATAAACTAAGACCTTTATCAAAAGTGTTATTGACTTCATGGCAGTGGAATAAAGTTGCTTCACAAGTGGAAGTTATAGGTTTTAATCCTTTGGAGCATATCGATTGGCCTGAATTAGCAAGTCACGTGACCCTTTGTGTAGGTAGAGCGAAATGGGATTTTGAAAGTCCAGATTTTGTTACTCATTATAGCGAAGCGGTTACTTTTGAAAAAAAAAGCACATTAGTTGATTTGAATATGACTGTTGCCGAACCTAGTGGCGAGGGGCATTCACTTTTGTATTTTTATATTGGTTTTTCTGGGATGAAACGGAAGAATATCATTTCCTTAAAAAGGATTCATAACACAGTGTGTTTGTGTAAAGTTTTTGAATAGGATTAAGATTAATTTATGGAAAACAAATTCACGCTAAAAAAATAAATTAAAATTATTATAAATAGTTATGTTGAAAAATAAAGTATTGTTAATAACAGGCGGAACAGGTTCTTTCGGGAACGCAGTATTAAATCGTTTCCTTAACACGGACCATTTTAGTGAAATCAGAATATTTTCCCGTGATGAAAAAAAACAGGATGATATGCGAAACCAACTAAAAAATGACAAACTCAAATTTTATATTGGAGATGTTCGTGATTACAGCAGTGTTGAAAGAGCTATGCGTGGGGTAGATTACGTTTTTCATGCTGCTGCTTTAAAACAAGTTCCTTCTTGCGAATTTTTCCCATTAGAGGCTACCAAAACCAACGTCTTTGGAACTCAAAATGTAATAGATGCAGCTGGTGCCAATAAAGTAAAAAAAGTAATTTGTTTGAGTACTGATAAAGCAGCTTATCCAATAAATGCCATGGGAATTTCAAAAGCATTGATGGAAAAAGTAGCCGTTGCGGCATCCCGTAATTTAACCGATACTACAGTTTGTTTGACCCGTTATGGAAATGTAATGGCTTCAAGAGGCTCAGTAATTCCGTTGTTTTTGAAGCAAATAAAAAGTGGAGAAATAATTACAATTACAGATCCTAACATGACTCGTTTCTTAATGTCATTGGAGGAGGCTGTAGAGTTAGTGTTGTTTGCTTTTGAACATGGTAATCCAGGCGATTTATTTGTAAACAAAGCGCCAGCGGGAACCATTGGCGATTTGGCCCAAGCTTTGAAAGAACTTTGTAATGCCGAAAACGAGATAAAAATTATAGGAACTCGCCATGGAGAAAAATTGTACGAAACCTTATGTACTCGAGAGGAAATGGTTAAAGCAGAAGACATGGGAGATTTTTACAGAATTCCTGCGGATAATCGCGATTTGAATTATGCGCAATTTTTTTCTGAAGGAGAACAGAACGTTTCTGTGATTGAAGATTATCATTCTCATAATACAGAACAATTAGGTGTAGAGGGAATGAAAAAATTATTAGCCACATTACCACTAGTTCGAAAAGTAGTTTATGGTGAGGATGTATTGCAAATGCCGGAATAGTTACTTGTGGGAAGTTATCAACTATTAGCGATTAGCAAAAAGCAATTAGTTAATAGTCATGTACTATAAACTTTCAATAATTATCAATTACAAAAATAATGAAACCAAAAATAACAGAGGGAAACAGTCATACCGATTTAAGAGGAACTTTATTCTTCAACAATAATTTTGATGCCTCTGCTATAAAGAGAATTTACGTAATCGAGAACCGGACTACAAACTTTGTAAGGGGATGGCAAGGTCACAAGATTGAGCAGCGTTGGTTCACAGCAGTGAAAGGATCATTTAAAATTCAATTGATAGCAATTGACAATTGGATGTGTCCTTCTAATGACTTAGAAATTTTGACATTTGTTATCAATGACAGTAAACAAGACGTACTGCATATTCCACAAGGTTACGCAAGCAGTATACAATCACTTGAAGAAAATTCAAAATTATTGGTAATGGCGAATTATTTTTTGGGAGAAATTCAGGATGAATATAGATTTGATGAAAATTATTTTTTAAAATAGCATTCAGCAATTAGTATTAATTGAAAATATTATTTAAAAGATAGAAGTTTAAAAAAATAGCTTACAGCTTACAGCCTAAAGCTACAGCCAAAAACAAATAAAAAATGTTAAAAGTAGGAATAACAGGTCAGGCAGGATTTATAGGGACGCATTTGTATAATACTTTTGGGTTGTTCCCCGAAGAATTTCAAAGAATTGATTTTCGTAAAGAATATTTTGAAGATGAAGTTCAGTTAAATGATTTTGTTTCCCAATGTGATGTGATTGTTCATTTAGCGGCTATGAATCGTCATAACGACCCTCAAGTGATTTATGACACTAATATTGGACTGGTTGAAAAACTAATTCAATCTCTTACTCATACAAATTGCAAGCCTCATATTTTATTTTCTTCTTCTACCCAAGAAGAAAAAGATAACCTATATGGGAAATCAAAAAAACTAGGTCGTGAATTAATGATAAATTGGGCAAAAAAAGCAGGTGGAAAATTCACAGGAATGATAATACCTAATGTTTTTGGTCCCTTTGGGCATCCTAACTATAATTCTGTAGTGGCTACTTTTTGTCACAAATTATCCCATAATGAAGTCCCAAAAATTGAAGTGGATGGGGAAATGAAACTGATATATGTTGGAGAATTGGTGGCGGAAATTTTGAAAGAAATTCGAAGCGGAGAAAATAATAATGAAGTTTTGGTTTCTCCCACTTCAGAATCTAAAGTTTCTATAATTCTAACCTTATTAGAAAAATATAAATCAGAATACCAAGAAAAAGGTGAAATACCATTTATTGATAGCACATTTGAATTGAATCTGTTCAACACTTTTCGTTGTTACATGGATATAAAAAACCACTTCCCAGTTAAATATACCCAACACACGGATCCCAGAGGTTCATTTGTTGAAGTAATCCGACTAGGAGTTGGTGGTCAAGTATCTTTTTCTACAACAGTTCCAGGAATTACGAGAGGAAACCATTACCATACTCGAAAAATAGAGCGTTTTGCAGTAATAAAAGGAAAAGCCTTGATTCAATTGAGACGAATTGGTACAGATGAGGTATTAGACTTTTATTTGGACGGAAATGAACCCGCTTATGTAGATATGCCTATCTGGTTTACTCATAATATTAAAAACATAGGAGATGAAGTGTTATATACCAATTTTTGGATAAATGAATTTTATGACCCGAACGATCCAGATACTTATTTAGAAAACGTATAATCAATTAGAAATGAAAGCACAATTAAAAGTAATGACCGTAGTGGGTACACGTCCTGAAATCATAAGATTATCAAGAGTGATGGCGGCATTGGATGCGTCCGAAGCTATAGAGCATATTATTGTTCATACAGGTCAAAATTATGATTATGAGTTGAATCAGATATTTTTTGATGATTTACAAATACGTAAACCTGATTTTTTTCTAAATGCTGCAGGTGCGACAGCTACTGAAACTGTTGGCCAAATTTTAATAAAAATTGATCCTTTACTAGCGTCTGAAAAACCAGATGCATTTTTAGTTTTAGGTGATACTAATAGTTGTTTGTGCGCTATACCAGCCAAAAAACGACATATTCCCATATTTCATATGGAAGCAGGAAATCGATGTTTTGACCAACGTGTTCCTGAAGAAACTAATCGCAAAATTGTCGATCATGTTTCAGATATTAATTTAACATACAGTGATATAGCAAGAGAATATTTGTTAAGAGAAGGTTTATCAGCCGATAGGATTATCAAAACAGGTTCCCCTATGTTTGAGGTCTTAAATCATTATTTACCATTAATTGAATCGTCGGATATTTTGAAACGATTGCATTTGGAAGAACATAAGTTTTTTGTAGTATCAGCTCACAGAGAGGAGAATATTAATAACGATAAGAATTTTCGGGGACTGATGGAGAGTTTAAATATTATTGCAGAGAAATATGATTTTCCAATAATAGTGAGTACACATCCTAGAACACGTAATATGATAGATGCAAAAAGCATTGAAATGCACAAAAATGTACAGTTTTTAAAACCTTTAGGGTTTAATGACTACAATGCTTTGCAAATGCGTTCTTATGCAGTTTTATCTGATAGCGGAACCATTTCTGAGGAATCTTCTACTTTAAATTTTCCGGCGCTAAATATTCGTGAGGCTCACGAACGTCCAGAAGCAATGGAAGAAGCATCGGTAATGATGGTTGGTTTAAATCCTGAGCGAATTATGCAAGGGTTAACGCAATTGCAAACCCAAAAAAGAGGTGCTGAACGTAATTTCAGATCCGTAGCAGATTATTCAATGCCTAATGTTTCCGAGAAAATGGTTAGAATCATTTTGAGCTATACGGATTATGTTAATAGGGTAGTTTGGAATAAAGAATAATTAAAATACTATGAAAGTTCTTCAAATTAATACTGTTAGTGGATATGGAAGCACGGGTTCAATTTGTGTTGATATCGCTACTGTTTTAGAAAAGCAGGGACATGAATGTTTTATTGCTTATGGACAAGGTTCAACAACTTATCCTAAAAGTTTTAAAATTGGCACGGTAATAGAAAATCACTTGCATAATGTTGGTTCAAGGGTTACTGGTAAACAAGGGTATTTTACTAAAAATGGAACTGAAAAATTGGTGGATTTTATAATGGATTATAATCCAGATGTAATCCATCTTCATAACCTTCACGGTAATTATTTGAATTTAGAAATATTATTTGAATACCTTATAAAAGTCCAAAAACCTATTGTTTGGACATTACATGATTGTTGGGCTTTCACTGGTAAATGTGCCCATTATACCGATGTGGCTTGTAATAAATGGGAAACGGAATGTAATAATTGTCCACAGGTACAAAAATATCCACCTAGTATTTTTTTTGATCAGTCGGAAGTCATGTTTAAGGATAAAAAAAAATGGTTTTCAGCTCTTCAAAACTTAACTATTATTCCTGTTTCAAACTGGTTAGCAAATGAAGTAAAAAAATCTTTTTTTAATAAATGTCCAATTATTCCAATTTATAATTGGTGTGACCATAATTATTTTAAAGATTCTCAGGATATAGGCTTTTCTAATAAATACGGTTTAGATGTTAATAAATTTTCTGTTATATTAGTTAGTGGTAGCTGGAATAAATTAGATATAAAATGGCAAGATGTATTGAAATTAGCGGCTTTACTTCCTAGTAGTATACAACTCATAATGATTGGCAAGGTTGGTTCGCCTGAATTAATACCAAAGAATATTAAACATATTTCTTACCTTCATGAGAAAAATGAACTGGCTAAGGCATATTCTTTTTCAGATGTATACGTTCATTTATCTACTGAAGATACTTTTGGAAAAGTTATAGCAGAAGCATTGAGTTGTGGCACACCAGCAATTGTTTATGACTCTACTGCTTGTCCAGAAACTATAGGAGTTAATTGTGGTTATGTAGTTGAAAAAAGAAATATTTCTCAAGTATTAGAAGCAATAAATAAGATAAAACAAAATACTAAAGCTTATTATTCAAAAAATTGTAGGAATCGGGTTATTGAAAATTTTGATTTTGAAATGAATATCAATAAGACTATTGAAACATATAAAAATATTCTAAAAAAATGATAGTAAATTTAATCGTTATATTATTAATTCTCTCCTTTGGCAATTATTATTCAAAGAAGTTAAATTATGATAGCGACTATAATAGAAAACAATATATTAAAATAATATGTTTTATTTTGATACTTCAATCTGGGCTGCGGAATGTAGCTGTTGGATCAGATACTTTCGCCTATTTTCAATGGTTTGAAGATATTAAACTGACATCATGGCAAAATATTATTGAGGATGTAAAAGATTATTATCAAATTGGCTTAGGTAAAGATCCAGGTTATTTGGTATTTCAAAAATTGATACAAATAATAACAGGTGAATATCAAATATACCTATTTATTATTGCCATTCTTTTTTTTTCTGCATTAGGCAATTTTATATATCGAAATACAACAAGATTGAGTGATGTAATAATGTCCTTTATCATTTATTCCGTATTATTCTATAGTTTTTTTTCAATTACAGGACACAGACAAACTATTGCAACCGCAGTAGCTTTGTTTAGTTTTGAATTAATTAAAAGGAAAAAATTTCTATTATTCATAATTTCTATTTTACTGGCATCAACTATCCATAGATCAGTTCTTATTTTTATTCCTTTTTATTTCATTTCACAAATAAAAAACACAAAATATCTGTATAGAGGTGTATTGATTTTATTTCCATTTTTTATGTTTAACAAAGATAATATTAGTGATTTTATAAAACTGGCTGGTGGATATGATGAATATGAACAAACTGAGACTGCGGGTTCTTACACTTTTACTGTTATGTTTGCGTTAATTTCAATAGTTGCTTTGTGGAGATATAAAATAATTATTAGTAACAATAGTAATACATCTAAATATTATGTTGCTTTTGCAATAGCATTACTTTTTATTCCTTTAACTTGGATAAATGAATCTAGTATGAGAGTTGTTCAATATTTTTCAATTTTTATTTTGCTTTTTGTTCCGGAAATTATTTATTCATTTCAAGCAATATCTTTAAGAATTAGAATTTATATAACAAGGTTTGTAATAATACTACTAGTTACCCTATTTATAAAAGCAAATATAAATAGCGATTTAAGTTATGGTTTTTTTTGGGAAGAAATGCAATTGGGAAAAAATTATTTAGATAGATAATAACAATGCAACAAGAAATAATTTATATTGGCTTCTATGATTTGCCTAATTCAATTTGTAAAAGAGCATCAACTTTGTCTGCTGTTAACAAGATGAATTATATTTGTGATTCGATAAACGAGGCAGGATATAGTGTTCATTTGGTTTCTCCTTCTTGGTTTATTGAAGCATCAAATTCTATAAAATATAAAAAAGTGATGAAGTCCAAAATCAACAATTTTAAAAGGCTTACTTTATCACCAAGTTTTACAACGTCAAATAAATATGTTGGTTATTTAAAAATAATTTTCAGCCTAACATGGTTGTTTTTTTGGCTTATAATTAATGTTAGAAAAAATGAAAAAGTACTAGTATATCATTCTCCATGGCTAGCATTGCCTATACTTTTGGCAAAAAAAATAAAACATTTTAATCTAATTCTTGAAGTTGAAGAAATTTACAGTGATGTGTCCTCACTACATCCCTATTTTGATACATTAGAAAAAAAAATTATTCAAAATGCGGATTCCTTTTTACTTTCAACAGAATTACTGATAGAAAAAATAGGAAAAATAAAGCCTTATATTCTTATCTATGGGAATTATGAAATTATTGAAACTGTAGCCATGCCTCCCAATGATGGTATGACTCACTTGGTATATGCTGGAATAATTGATTCCCATAAAGCGGGCGCTTTTAATGCAATTGAAACTGCTTTATTTCTTCCTGAAAACTTTGAAATACACATAATAGGATTTGGGGAAGTGGAAAAATTATTGAATAGAATTGAAGAAATAAATAAAATATCTATATGTAAAGTTCATTTCGATGGATTAAAGAGTGGAGTGGAATTTATAAAATATTGTCAGTCTTGTCACATTGGACTTAGTACTCAAAAGATGGATGGAAGTTATTTAAATACATCTTTTCCTAGCAAAATATTGACTTATTTAAGTTTAGGTTTAAAGGTTGTTAGTTGTAATATTGAATGTGTTAGAGTATCTAATATTGGAGATTCAGTTTTTTATTACGAAAATGACTCCCCTGAAGATATAGCTAAAGCAATTTGTGAAATAAATTCAAATCTTGATATTAATACTCAAAATATAATTAAAAAATTGAATGATAATTTTGTTTTTGAATTAAATAGGTTATTTGCTTATGTTTAGTATGTGGAATTTTATAGATAGAATTTTCTATAAAATAAGTTCTAATTATAGGACAAATGTTTTTTTAAGTAAAGTAACTAATCATTCTAGAGATGTAAAGGTATTAGGTATTGTATATGTTAATGCAACAAATGTGATAATTGGTAAAAATGTTACAATTTACCCTGGTGTTTATTTTTGGGGAGATGGTGAAATTATAATAGGAGATAATGTTGATATAGGTGTAGGAACAATTATTTTTTCTAAAAAAAAATAATTGGAAATAATTCTTCTATAGCAGCTCAATGTTATATTATAGATAGTAATCATGGTACAAAAAAAGATGTATTAATAAACAAGCAACCTCTTGAATTTAGCAATTAAGGTGTTTTTATTGGGAATGATGTTTGGATAGCGGCTGGATGCACCATTGTTAAGGGTTCAAATATTAAGAATGGAGCCGTAATTGGGGCTATGAGTATGGTAAATAGTGAAATTGATGAGTTTGGAATAACTTTTGGGATTCCAGCAAGGGTAAATAAATATAGAATATAATATAAAATTATGGATAAAATCAAATATAATATTGACATCCCTGTTCTTTTAATTTTTTTTGCAAGACCAGAACCTTTAAGTTTGGTATTTGAGCAAATAAAGGTAGCAAGACCATCAAAATTGTATTTATATCAAGATGGAGCAAGAGAGAATAGGCAAGATGACATTGATAATGTTTTGAAATGCCGAAAGATTGTAGAAGATATCGATTGGGAATGTGAAGTTTTTTATAAATACCAAGAAAAAAATTTTGGATGCGATCCCTCTGAATTTATTTCTCAAAAATGGATGTTTGAAAATGAAGAATATGGTATAGTTTTAGAGGATGACGATGTGCCATCACAAAGTTTTTTCCCTTTTTGTAAAGAATTATTAGAAAAATACAAGAATGATGATAGAATGGGGATCATTTGTGGGATGAATCATTTGGGGATAACTGAAAATTCTACTTATTCCTACACATTTGCTAGAACAGGTTCCATATGGGGTTGGGCTACATGGAAAAGAAATGTTGATTTGTGGGAGGAAAATTACGATTGGCTTGACGATACCCATGCTTTAGGTTTACTCGAAAAATCAATAGGGAAAAGTGATTTTAAAAAAATATTAAAAACAAGTACCGAACATAAGTTTTCAGGCAAAGCACATTACGAATCAATTTTGGGATCTACAATTTTATTAAATTCAAAATTGAATATTATACCTGCTAAAAATCTAATTTCAAATATTGGGATAGGTGCTAATGGTACTCATGCTTTAGATTCTATTAATAAATTGCCTAAAGGAGTAAGGGATATTTTATTCATGAAAACTTATGAACTTGAATTTCCTTTAAAACATCCAAAATATATTATAGAAGATGTTGAATATAAAAAAAAGTTAGATAGAATTATGGGGAATGGTTATCCATTAGTTCAGTTTTATCGTTTTTCAGAATCAATATTTTACAGAGTTTTTTTGGGTGATTTTGCAAGTATTTTCAAAGGAATTAAAAGAAGATTAAAATTAAGTTAATTAATTTCTATGAATAAAAATGAAAATTTAGATGTCAATTCGTATATGAATACAGCAAAATGCATTGCTATAGTGACGGTAATTATGGCTCATTCAAGGAATACAGGCTATTATTTTTATAGTAACTTGACAGAAAGGATTGGTGCTATTGGAGTTGTTATTTTTTTTATTATAG
>CALPQA020000004.1 GCA_943325595.2 Auritidibacter sp. Marseille-P8566 | reverse complement strand
GAAATGTGTTTTCCAATATCGACACTTTCAAAATGATAGGCCATATTGAGTTCTTTTCGTTCAGGATCAACAAATTGCATTGCTTCTTCTGGGGAACTTCCAGCGCCTTCGGCAACAGTCATAATATCATATTTGCTGTAAACTTCCCGGTTCATTTCTTGCAAATAGTCATGCAAATGAGGTCCGTTTCCGTAATATTTAATGATGTTTTTTTCATACCCTTTTGGCAATTCTGGCCAAGTTGTATCTTTTGATGCAAATTGAAATGCATCCATTCTAAAACCATCAATCCCTTTATCCAACCAATACCGCATGATGTCATAAACTTCTTGACGCAATTTTGGGTTTTCCCAATTTAAATCGGGTTGCTTTTGAGAAAAATAATGTAAATAGTACGAATCCGTTTGTGAATCATATTTCCAAGCTTCGCTATTTACATCAAAAAAACTCCATCTGTACGTTGGTTTTCCTTTTTCTGCCGGCCACCAATGGTAGTAATCTCTATATTTATTGTCTCTTGAACTTCTGGCTTGCTTGAACCATTCGTGTTCGTCGCTACTGTGATTGACCACTAAATCCATGATTAGTTTTATGCCTCTTTCGTGCATTCCTTTTAGCAATAAATCGAAATCTTCCATGGTTCCAAAATCCTTCATGATTTCGCGATAATTACTGATGTCGTAACCATTGTCATCGTTTGGAGAAGTGTAAATCGGATTCAACCAAACCGCATCAACACCCAGACTCTGGATGTAATCTAATTTTGAAATAATTCCTTTTAAATCGCCTACGCCATCACCATCACTATCTTTGAAACTTCTTGGATAAATTTGGTAAACAACAGCTTCTTTCCACCATTCATTTTGAAGTGAATTCATAACTAGTCCTGTTTGTTGCGCCACATCTTGAGCAGCATTATTTTGTGAATTTAACAACATCAAAGCAAAAATAATATAGAGTGATTTTTTCATTTTTTTATAGCTTTTATTTAAGTGAAATCCACGTTAGTTTTTGCCAAACATATTCTAATGGACCTTGTTTGTGATTTTTTAGCCACCATTTACAAAAAACTACATTCAATAGAAACAACACAATTCCTATCAAAAGGCAAAATGTTGCTCCTGTATATTGGTATAAACCAAATCCATATTTATAATAAAGAGTCGCTCCAACAATAGATTGAATGATATAATTTGATAAGCTCATTTTTCCAAAAGGAATAAGTTTTGATAAAAGAGAATTGAAATTTGTCAAGTAAAATAAAAGCACAAATCCAGCTACCCAAAAAACCATCATTGAAAAATTAGCCCAAGAGCCAAATATCACTAAGAGTCTGTTCAATGCAAATGCATTATATTCAAAGTCTGGCAAAATTGCAATAATTGTATACAAGCAAATGAAAATAATAATGGACGCTTTTAATGCTAACTTCCAAAAAAACAAATTTGCCTCTGTTTTTGTAAAAAGTTGTTTTCTTCCTGCTAACATTCCCAACATAAATAATGCAGGAGCCTGAAAAAATCTTCCGTTTTCCCATGACCAAAGTAAGGATGCCATTTTTCCTTTGGTAACATCCCCGATAATGTAATCCCAAAAACCACCATTATTCATATAATAGGCAATTTCTTTATAATATCCTTCGGATAAATTTGGAGCAGGAATATAATCTGGGTGCAGCATCATGTATAAATATTTTGCCCATTCAAGGGGTTGAAACATCAGAAAGGCAGCAATAAATAATACCGTTTTGTTGCTCAAATTACAAACTGGAATTAGAATTAATCCCAAGATTGCATACATTGTTAAAATATCTCCTTGATAGAAAGCGGTATTAATAAATCCAAAAACCAACAATAAAAGCATTCGCCAAAAGAATCGAAGTCTGAAATCTTTTCCTTGTTTATTTTGATTGTCATTTTGAATATAGAAACTGAATCCAAAAAGTATGGCGAAAATAGCATAGGCTTTCCCTCCAAATAAGAAATAGGCAGCTGCTAACACATTTTTATCAAGATTTATAAGCCATTCAGGAAACTGAGATGGAAAATAATAAAACTCAAAATGTTCCATATTGTGCAATAAAACAATGCACATAATAGCGAAACCTCTCAAGGCATCAACTACATCAATTCGGGGATTTTTAATAGCTAAATTCATTATAATTTAAAAATAGATGCTTCGTAAGGTCTAACTTCTGTTGTTGAAGATTTACCTCCGTAATTCGTAATTAGCAATTTTGCTTTTTTGGTGTCTAAACCTGTTTTTACTGTTGCTTTTTGACCTGAAAAATTCAATAAAATCAATAATTTTCGCCATTTAATTTCGTGTGTACGCATATACATTTTTGTTTTCGGAATCAACTAAATTATATTTTCCATAAACCAAAGTCAGATTGCTTTTGCGTAATTTGACCATTTTTCTAAAATAATTCAATTCAGAGTTGGGGTCTTTTTCTTCTGCTGCAGCATTCAAAACAACGTGATTGTCATTTACTTTTAACCAAGGTTCGCCAGATGTAAAACCCGCATTTTTAGTTGCATCCCATTGAAATGGAATTCTGCCATTGTCTCTTGCACCGCCCGTTTTTTGGTCTTCAATAAATTGTTTCAAGTCGCCACCAGCCAATTTCAATTTCTCATATTCTGCCAAAGTTTCGATATCCCGATAGTCCTCAATCTTATCAAATTTTATATTGGTCATCCCTAGCTCGTCCCCATTATAATAGTAAGGCGTTCCTTTCATGGATAATAAAAAAGTCGTCAACATTTTTGAGGACAAACCTCTAAATTCAGGAGAATCATTTCCCCATCGCGAAACCATTCTGGGTTGATCGTGATTGCCTAAATAAATGGTTCCCCAACCTTTGGTTTCATAAACTTTATCCCAATCAGAATATATTTTTTTGAAATCAAGCAAAGAATAGGATCCCATTTTTTTGAAATATCCTGGGACATAACCCAAATTTGTTCCGTCAAAATGATACCCCATATTGAGTTCATTTCTGTCGGCATCCACAAAATTTAAGGCGGTAGATTTAGTCATCCCTGCACCTTCAGCTAGGGACATAATATCGTATTTACTTAAAACTTCTTTATTCATTTCCTGCAAATAAGTATGCAGACTTTTACCGCTTGCAAAATAAACGTCCCATCTTCCCTCGTATTTATTGTCTAATTCAGCTTGCGTTATTACAGGAAATTCTGTGTCTTTCCCAATAAATGGAATCACATCCATTCTAAAACCGTCAATTCCTTTTTGAAACCACCAATTCATCATGGCATAAATTTCCTGACGTACTTTTGGGTTTTCCCAATTTAAATCGGGTTGTTTGTAGCTGAAATAGTGTAAATAATAAGAATCGGTTTGTTTATCATATCTCCATCCACTTCCATCGGCTTCGAAACTTCCTGGTCGAAAAGCGGGTTTTCCTTTTTCTGCTGGCCACCAATGGTAATAGTCTCTGTAGGGATTATCGCGAGATTTTCTACTTTCTTGAAACCATTTATGTTCGTCACTTGAGTGATTTACTACCAAATCCATGACTAATTTTATACCTCTTTCATGCATTCCTTTTAGTAAAGCATTGAAATCTTCCATGGTTCCAAATTCCTTCATGATGTTTTGATAATCAGAAATATCATAACCATTATCCGCATTTGGGGAACTATAAATTGGGTTCAACCACACCACATCAATACCTAAACTTTTCAAGTAATCTAATTTTGAAATTATCCCTTTTAAATCTCCAACTCCATCACCATCAGTATCCTTGAAACTTCTTGGATAAATTTGGTAAACTACCGCTTCCTTCCACCATTTTCTGTCCAAAGTAGGCTTCTTATTTTGAGAAATTGCCATGTTATTTACCAAAAAGACAAATAATAACAAGATCAATAACTGGCAATTTTTGTTAAATGTGAATTTCATATATTTATTTATTTTTTTATTAATACTTCAATTTCAGAAGTAGTAATTTTTGGATTGGCACCTTCTTTTGTTGCTACAATTGCACCCAAAGCACATGCAAAATCAAGTGCTTTTTGCGGATTTTTTGTTGTCAACAATTGGCTCAATAATCCCGCTAAAAACGAATCACCAGAACCCACTGTGTCGGCAACAGTTACGGAAAATCCGTCATTGTAAAACAGCTTTCCTTCATATAATAAAACCGCTCCTTCACTTCCTTTAGTCACACAAATTTGATTTGTGTTTGTTTGTTTTGAAATGAAACTTATATTTTCCTCCAATGTGGAAAAAGGCGTTTCAAGAAACCCACAAATTTCTAGTAATTCCTCTTCATTAAACTTAATAAAATCGGCTTGATTCATCAAATTAATTAGCAATTCTTTAGAATAAAATGGTGCTCTTAAATTGACATCAAAAATTTTATATTTTGATACTTTTAATAATTTCAAAATCGTTTGTAACGAAACAGCATCACGACAAGCCAAACTTCCAAAAACTAATGCGTCAGCTTCTTTTACAGTATTTTCCACTTCAACTGAGTGGCTAATTTTGTCCCAAGCCACGGGATATTTTATGGTGTAAGAAGCCGATCCTTTTTCGTCAAGTGCTACTAAAACTGCTCCTGTAGCAAAATCAATATCTTCTTGAATATTTTGGGTGACGATACTATTTTCTTTTAAAAAAACTCTAATTTCTTTTCCCAATTCATCTTTTCCGATCCGACTAATTATAGAAGCATTTATTCCTAATGAATTCAATCTAAACGCGACATTTAATGGGGCGCCACCTATTTTTTTATGATTGGGGAAAACATCAAATAAGATTTCGCCAAAACACGCAATTGATATGGAACTATTTTTAGTCATTTTAAGAATTAAAATTCAAATTAATCAAGGAAGTTAATCGTCGAATAGATTAAAAATTTATTTTAATAACTATTCTTAATTAAAATCAACATTCATTATTTTATAAAAATAGAATTCATTTCAAAAAAAGTGTTCGTTTTTTAATTGAAAAAGCATTTCAAGCATCGAAAACGTTTTCGATTATAGGAAATCAAAACTTAACTGATAAAGTATGAAATTCCGTTTTTTTTGAATAGGTTTGGTAAACATATACAAATACATTTATTATGATTTTAAAATTTAAATTGTTGATTTTAACGCTTTTAGCAAACCTTTCTCTTTTTAGTCAATCAAAATCAGACGAATGGCATTTGTTTGCAAGTTCTCGGGAAAATTATTATGGCGTTTCTATGGCAAATGGGCAAATCGGAATTGTAACTGATGATACGCCTTTAAAAACAAAAGAAATAATTCTGAGTGGCGTTTATGAGGGAAGTCCCGAAAATGGAATTAGCCGAATAGTTCGAGGCATCGAATTTTTGAATTTGCATCTTTCTATCAATAATCAAGAAATAAAATCGGATAATATTTCCAATTGGAGTCAAGTAGTTTCCATGAAAGAAGGAATTAGCACCACATCCTTTTCTTTTAAAGATTTGGCAACCATCAACTATTCCATTCTAGCCAATAGAGCTGTTCCGTTTTCGGCGATGGCCATTGTAGAAATTACTCCTTTGAAAGATATCGAAATTGTGGCCAACAATTATATGACGGTTCCAGATGAATTAAAAGAAGCGCGAAGTCAGTTTCGTGTTTTGAAAGACAATCAATATTTAATGCCGGTTTTTGGAACTACTGCTAAAACCTTAAAAGGAAAATATACCGTTGCAGCATCAACCACTTTTCTATTTGACGGTCAAACCGAAACGTTAAAACAGACTGGCGATGAAGTTGGCTTTACAAAAAAATTACTGAAAGGACAGAAATATAGATTTGCGATTGCGGGCGGAATTTGCACTTCAAAAGACATTACCGATCCTTTGAACGAATCCGAAAGACAACCTATTTATGCGTTGCAACAAGGGATTGATAATTTAGTAAACCGTCACAAACAGGCTTGGGCTGAATTATGGAATACGGGAGACATTCAAATTGAAGGGGATTTAGATGCACAACAACGCGTTCGTTTTGCGCTGTATAATTTATATTCTTTTATTCGACCGGAAACCCGACAAAGTATTTCGCCTATGGGATTATCTTCACAAGGGTATAATGGTCATGTTTTTTGGGATACGGAACTTTGGATGTATCCAACACTTTTGGCATTACAACCCGATATGGCAAAATCGTGCTTAGATTACCGCTCTGATCGCTTGCAAAAAGCCAAACAAAAAGCAACAATTTATGGTTATAAAGGAGCGATGTACCCGTGGGAATCTGACGATACAGGAGAAGAAGCAACTCCAACTTGGGCATTAACTGGAATTTTTGAACAGCATATTACCGCTGATATAGCCATTGCTTTTTGGAATTATTATGCACTAACGCAAGACAAATCTTGGTTGCGATCTGAATATAAAGTTTTAAAGGAGATTGCTGATTTTTGGGTAAGTCGCGTAGTTAAAAATCAGGATGGTAGTTATTCTATTTTAAATGTTGTTGGTGCAGATGAATATGCCCAACATGTCGATGATAACGCATTTACAAATGCCTCAGCAATTGAAGCTTTGAAAAATACTATTAAAGCCGCGACTATTTTGGGCGAACCTATCGATCCGAAATGGACGGACGTTTCAGAGAAAATAGTAATTCACCGAGTAAACGGAATTACTCAAAATTACAAAGGATATGAGGGTCAAATGATAAAACAGGCCGATGTAAATTTATTAGCCTATCCGCTTCACATTATTACCGATAAAGCTCAAATAGAAAAAGATTTGGATTATTATACTGAAAAAATTGATAAAAAAGATGGTCCCGCAATGGCATCTGGAGTTTTGTCTGTGCTTTATTCCAGAATGGGAAATCAGGAAAAAGCCTATGCTTATTTTGTAAAATCCTATTTACCAAATAGCCGACCACCATTTGGTGTTTTTTCTGAATCGGCAAATAGTAGTAATCCTTATTTTGCTACGGGAGCTGGTGCCATGCTTCAGGCTGTACTATTTGGTTTTGGAGGAGTAGAACAAACGGATCATGGACTAAAATACAATAAAGGCCTTTTACCAAAAAAATGGAAGTCTCTAAAAATTATTGGGATTGGTCCTGAAAACAAAACCATCACTATTGAATAGTCTTTTTTCTTAAATTTATTAAATAATCCCATTCCTAAAATTTATAAAAGGAATGGGATTTTTATTTTGTTGTATTTCATCGATTCTTTTTGCTGCTTTGTCGATATTGTGATACAATACAAAGTATACTTATATAACTTAGAATTTTTATATACAAAGGGCAGTCGAAAAAATAAAAGTAGATATAATTGATATTTATTTATAAAACTCAATAGAAACAAGGTTCCACGAGCCTAAATTGACTAAATAGCCCAAAAATTAGGATATATGTTTTTTTAAATTATTATTTTTATGGTATCTATAATTAAAATGCTATTTTTTTATTAAATCAAATATCAAATCGAAAACGTTTTCGGCACCCCGAAAACGATATAGTTTAAATATTCTTAAATTTATCATAAAAAAAACTTTAGGTTTGATATTGTTAAAACAAACAAAAAAATTTATTAACCAATTATTTATTACGTATGAAAAATAGTCTACTTAAAGGCTTAATTATGTTTCTAATGATTCTAGGGTCAAGTTTTGCCTATTCGCAAGATGTGTCTGGAACAATCTCTGACAGTAATGGTCCATTACCAGGAGCCTCTGTTGCAGTTAAAGGAACAACAAATGGAGCACAAACAGATTTAGATGGAAAATTCACAATTAAAAATGTGGGTTCGAATGCTGTTTTGGTTTTTAGTTACATTGGACTTAAGAGTCAAGAAATAAATGTAGCCGGAAAAACAACAGTAAAAGTTGTCTTGAAAGAAGATTCAGCTGAATTAAAAGAAGTAGTAGTTATCGGTTACGGTTCTGTAAAGAAAAAAGACGCAACTGGAGCTATTGACCAAATTGGTTCAAAAGATTTCGACAACGTAGCCTCTCCTTCTCCTGCTCAATTGCTTAGAGGAAAAGTAGCAGGTGTGCAAGTTACACAATCAAGTGGTGAGCCAGGTGCTGGTGTTTCTATTAGAATTAGAGGTAACTCTTCTGTTCGTTCAGGAAACGGTCCACTTATCGTAATTGACGGTGTGCCTTTGGATGGTGGAAATATCTCTGCTGGTGGTGATAGTCTTTTAGGAGATTCTTCATCAAGAAATCCATTAAACTTCGTAAACCAAAATGACATTGAAAGTATCAGTATTTTGAAAGATGCTTCTTCAACTGCAATTTATGGTTCTCGTGGTGCCAATGGTGTAATTGTTATTACTACTAAAAAAGGTAAATCAAAAGAGCCACAAATTAGCTACAATTCATCTGTTCAATTCAGCAAAATGTCTGGTGATTTTAACGTGATGGATGCGGGTCAATTTGTTGCTAACGGTGGAACTGATAAAGGTTCTAGACAATACAATTGGAAAGATGCAGTAATGCAAAATGGTTTCTCTACTAATAACGATTTGTCTTTTTCAAAATCAACTGAAAATTCAAACACAAGAGTATCTTTTGGTGCCTCTACTAATGATGGTATTGTAAAAAACACAGGTTTAAACAAATATACAGCGTCTCTTTTCAATTCTAATGATTTCTTTGGTGGAAAAATGAAAGTGGAAAGCAGAATTATTTATGCTGGTATTAAAGATCAAACTACGTTATTGTCAAATAATGTTGGATACATAGGAAATTTAATTGGAACCGCTTTATATTGGAACCCAACGTTACCAATTTATAATAATGACGGAAGTTACTATTCATTTTCAAACAATGGCCCACAAGGACCAGTTGATGATGATTATTTAAATCCTGTTCAATTGTTGAATTCTTACACAGATTATACTAACACAAATAAATTATTAGGAAGTATCAATACTACTTATAAATTTAATAGTCACTTGAAATACCAATTCTTATTTGGAATTGAAACTTCAAATTCTGTTAGAAAAAGTCAAATATTACCATCTATACACATTAAAGATGTTGCTCAAGCAACTCAAGATGGTGTGAAAAAATATGGTCAAGCGGCTATTTTAAATCAAGCAAAATTCAATAGAACTTTCGAGCACACGTTGAATTATAATAATGATTTTGGTAGTAATTTATCTGTAGATGCGTTAGTAGGATATTCTTACTATGATTATACTGCAAACGGATACAACGCAAGAGGAAAAGGATACGATGCTGCTCAAACTAATTTGATTGACAATATCGAAGGAGCTTTCCAAAATGAATTCAGAGCTGATTCTTACAGAAATAGAGTTGAATTACAATCATTTTATGCTAGAACTAATTTAACTATTTACAAAAAATTCCTTTTCACTGGAACTTTACGTACTGATGGTTCAACTAAACTTGGAAAAAATAACAAATACGATTATTTCCCTTCTGCAGGTTTAGCATACAAAGCGATAGAAAACAAAGATGGTTTATTAAACAGTCTTAAAGTTAGAACTAACTATGGTATTACTGGAAATCAAGAATTTTCTCCAAACTCTGCAATCGCAAGATCAGCTTATGGATTGAATGGTTCATTGAACATTGATAGTAACAGTAACTCTGATTTGAGATGGGAAACTACTAAATCTTACGGAGTAGGTGTTGATTTTACTTTATTGAATAATAAATTAAGTGGATCATTGGATTATTTCCAAAGAGACACTAAGGATTTAATTTTCCCTATCCCTGCTGCTGCAACGCAACCAGGTCCGCCATCTCCTCGTTACAAAAACTTACCTGGAAACTTAATAAACAAAGGTGTTGAGGTTTCTTTGAACTACAAAGTAATTGATTCAAATGATTTAACTTGGGATATTTCTGGAAATGCTTCATTTTTAAGTAATGAAATGAAAAACTTTGCAGGATTCGTATCAACAGGTGGTTTGAATGGTCAAGGATTAACAGATGCTTATGCACAAGTTATTACAAACAATGCTCCTATCTATAGCTACTACATGTATGAGTGGAGAGGATATGATGCACAAGGAGCTTCAATCTATGCAGATGCTGCAGGAAATGACACAGGTTTAGGTTTGGCAGCAAAAAAATTGCTTAACAAACAACCATTGCCTAAAATGAATCTTGGTTTAAATACTAATGTAACCTATAAAAACTTAGATGCAAGTGCTTCTTTCTATGGTGCATTTGGACACTACATTTACAACAATACTAAAAACGCTTATTTCTTCAAAGGAGCTTTCCTTGGAGGTCGTAACGTAACTGAAGAAGCGGCTACTTCTGCTCAAGCACAAGGAGATCCTAATTCACCATCTACTAAATACCTTGAAAAAGGAGATTTCTTAAGATTGGGTAATATAACTTTTGGTTATACTTTAAAAAGTGATTTCTTAACTAAGTACAATGTAAAATCAGCTCGTTTTTATGTAAATGCTCAAAATTTATTTGTGTTAACTAGCTACTCAGGATTTGATCCAGAGGTTGATACTGATAAACAAATGAATGGTGTGCCTTCAGCTGGTATGGAATATTTATCGTATCCAAGAGACAAAAGCATTGCTATTGGACTTAATGTAACATTTTAATTAGAAAAACAATGAAACGAAATAATATTATAAAAAGCATCTTGTTTTCGGGAACACTTATATTTAGTGTAAGTTGTACGAATCTAGATGAAGAAGTTTTAGACGGTGTAGCCAATCAAACTTCTGGAAGCGGTACTGCAGTAAATACAGCGGCACTTTTAGCTAAAACTTACGAAGGTTTACGTGGGTTCCAAGATCAAGATAAAATGTATGCGATGGACGAAATGGCATCTGATGCATTAGTAGGACCAACTCGTGGAGGTGACTGGGATGATAATGCTAAATGGAGACAATTACATACTCTAACTTGGGCTCCAGATCACGTAGAGGTTAAAAACGCTTGGAATTCTTTACTTTCTAACGTTTATAACTGTAACGTAATTATCGAACAAGGTGGAACAGCTTCAGAAATTGTTCAAGCTCGTTTTTTAAGAGCATTTTTCTACTATCACGTGGTAGATTTATTCGGACAAGCTCCTTATAGACCAGCAGGTTCTAAATTAGAGGACGATCCAAAAGTATGGTCTCGAACTGACGCTACAAATTTTGTAATTAGCGAATTAGAAGCGGTTGTAGCAAGCTTGCCTGCTCGTGTAGCAACTGATGCAAGTATTGCAAATGCAGATGCTGCTCACTTTTTATTGGCAAAAGCATATTTGAACAAAGCAGTTTTTACTTCTACTACAGGAGTGGCTCCTTACACATTTGACCCAGCTGATATGGCAAAAGTAATTTCAAATGTTGATGCTATGACAAATACTTTAGCTGCAAACTACTGGTCTAACTTTGCTCCAACGAATAATACTTCTAACGAACTAGTTTTAACTTCTAAAAATATTAGAGGTGGAGCAGGTGGAGGAATTCAATCAAGATGGAGAATGGGTATGCACTACAACCAAACACCAGGTGGATGGAATGGATTTGCAACTGTAGCTGAATACTATAACAAATTTAATGCTGGTGATAAACGTCGCCAATATTCTACTCCTTCAATCATTGCTGATTTTGGTAATCCAATTGGATTTCAAGTTGGTCAAATGTATGCTCCAGGAGGAACGGTAGCATTACAAGACAGAAATAACCACCCATTGGTTTATACCGCTGCTTTAACTTTAATCACTAGTGGCGCTTCACTTGAAACTGCTGGTATTAGAGCAATGAAGTATGAGCCAGATAATTTAAATTTAAATTCTCCTGAAAATGATTACGTATTAATGCGTTATTCAGATGCCTTATTAATGAAAGCGGAAGCGATCCTAAGAGGTGGAGCTGGAAGTGCTGGTGCAATCATGACTCAAATTGCTACAAGAACAGGGCAACCTGCTGCTGCTACAACTTTAGATGGAGTTTATGCTGAAAGAGGTAGAGAATTATGGTGGGAAGGTTGGAGAAGAAATGACATGATTCGTTTCGGAAAATTCCTTGACGCTAGAGAATTGAAACCTTACGTTTCAGACTCAAAATACTTATTATACCCAATTCCTGCAGACGCGTTGTTTAATGCAAACTTATCGCAAAACCCAGGTTATTAAGATTGTTTTCTGTTAATTTTGTTTAAGTTAGTTGTAAAGAGGGTATAAATTTTATACCCTCTTTATTTTTTAAAAATATAGTTCATTTTTCATGAAAATTATATAAATTAGAGCCTTTGCAATTTATGCCTATTATTACAAAAACCAATTCTATTATGTTTAACCGCATTGCCCTTTCACTACTTGTTATTTTTATTTTTTCTAGTTGTTCCAATGAAAAAACTGAAAATAAAGATTCCTTATTCTCTAAATTAGAAACTTCTGAAACCGGAATTAACTTTAAAAACGAAGTTACGAATGGCGAAGACATGAACATTTTTAAATACCGAAATTTTTATAATGGTGGTGGTGTAGCAATTGGCGATATCAATAATGATGGTCTTTCAGATGTTTACTTTACATCAAACCAAGGTGAAAATAAATTATATCTCAATAAAGGAAACTTCAAATTTCAAGACATTACAAAAAAAGCCAAGGTTGAGGGTACAAAATCATGGTCAACAGGAGTTGTTATGGTTGACATAAATGGCGACGGACTTCTTGATATCTATGTTTGTAACGCTGGAAATACAAAAGGAGCCAATCAAAAAAATGAACTTTTTATTAATAATGGCAATCTTACATTTACTGACAAGGCAGATGAATACAACCTTGCAGATACCGGAATTACAACACATGCTGCTTTTTTTGATTATGATAAAGATGGAGATTTAGACTGTTATATTTTGAATAATAGTTTCATTCCTGTAAGCAGTTTAAATTATTCTAATAAAAGAGAATTGCGAGATCAAGATTGGGATGTAGCCGATATTCTAAAAGGTGGTGGCGATAAATTGCTCCGAAACGATAACGGAAAATTTGTGGATGTTAGTAAAGCATCCGGGATATATGGAAGTTTAATTGGTTTTGGATTGGGTGTAACTGTTGGTGATGTCAACGGCGATTTATATCCAGATATCTATATTTCTAATGATTTTTATGAACGTGATTATTTGTATGTAAATAATAAAAACGGAACCTTTTCAGAACAAATTCAAGGATGGGCATCACATATTAGTCAATCCTCGATGGGTGCAGATATGGCTGATATAAATAATGACGGTAAAGCAGACATTTTCGTAACAGACATGTTACCAGAGCCTGACGAAAGATTAAAAACGACTACAAGTTTTGACAATTATGACTTGTTTACACGAAAATTAAATCTTGATTTTTTCACCCAATACATGCAAAATACGTTGCAACTCAATAATGGAGACAACCAATTTTTAGAAATTGCCAATTATGCTGGTGTTGCCAAAACTGATTGGAGCTGGGGAGCCTTATTATTTGACATGGATAACGATGGTTACAAAGATATTTATGTTTGCAACGGTATTTATCATGATTTAACGAACCAAGATTTTGTCGATTTCTTTGCCAATGATTTAATGCAAAAAATGGTAATTACTGGCAAAAAAGACCAGATGGAATCCATAATAAACAAAATGCCTAGCACGCCTATTGCAAATTATGCTTATAAAAACAATAAAGATTTAACCTTTACAAATGAAGCTGAAAATTGGGGACTAGGAACTCCTAGTTTTTCAAATGGCGCAGCTTATGCCGATTTAGACAATGATGGAGACTTAGATTTGATTGTAAACAATGTCAATATGGAAGCCTTTGTTTATAAAAATAATTCCGAGAAAAAGAAAGACAATCATTTTATAAAAGTAAAATTAAAAGGGGATAATAAAAATACTTTTGGTGTTGGAAGTGTAGTTGAATTGTTTTCTGGCAAAGAAATAATCAGACAAGAATTAATTCCTTCAAGGGGTTTTGAATCTTCTATGGATTATGTAATGACTTTTGGAATTGGAAACAAGAAAATAGACTCTTTACAAGTAATTTGGCCCAATGGAAAGTTGGAGAAAATTGATAAAGTAACTCCAAACACAACTTTTAATCTAAATATCGCCAACGCAAAATCTGATTATAAGTCCAATAAAGAAAACAATAAACCTTTATTTTCAGAAAAACCTTCGTCTTTTATTGCTCACAAAGAAAATGATTACATTGACTTTGACTACGAAGGCTTAATATCAAAAGAACTTTCACAAGAGGGTCCTTCGCTTGCTGTCGCCGATATTAATGGTGATGGAACAGAAGATGTTTTTATTGGAGGTGCAAAAGGAGACTTTGGAAAAATCTATTCCAATCAGGGAAATGAAACTTTCAAAATTTTGAAACAAACAGACTTAGGAAATAACGCTATTTATGAAGATACAGCAGCTGCTTTTTTAGATGTTGATGGCGATGGAGATCAAGATCTACTAGTTGGATCGGGTGGAAATGAGAAAACGGACCAAGCAGATTACAAAAACAGACTTTACTTGAATAATGGGAAAGGAATTTTTACAAAAAGCAAAACAACTTTGCCAACAACTAATAATAACGTTTCTGTAATTGCGCCGCATGATTTTGATAATGATGGTGATATTGATGTGTTTATTGGAAGCAGAAGTGTTCCTGGGATTTATGGAATTGTTCCAAAACAATTGCTTTTAGAAAACGACGGAAAAGGAAATTTTGCAAATGTTACCGATAAAAAAGCTTTCAAATTAAATGAAGTTGGTATGATTACCGATGCAGTTTGGGAAGATATCGATAATGATGGAAAAAAAGATTTAATAGTTGTTGGAGATTGGATGGCGCCTCAGATATTCAAAAATACAGGTCGAAGATTGGCCGAATTTAAATCAAACCTTACAGAATATTCTGGTTTTTGGAATACAATTTCTTGCTTAGATTTGAACAATGATGGCAATAAAGATTTGATTTTGGGAAATAAAGGAACAAATACTACTTATAAAGCTACGGCTTCAAATCCCTTGAAATTATTTATCAATGATTTTGACAACAACGGAACTATTGAACAAATTGGAACAAGATCAATAGAAGGAAGAGATATGCCACTTCATATGAAACAAGAATTAGCAAAACAAATTCCAATGATTAAAAAGAAGAACTTGAGTTATGCTGACTATTCTAAAAAAACTTTCCAAGAATTATTTTCTGAAGATATTATTTCTAATTCTATTCAAAAAACAGCAACAATTCAAGAAAGTATTATTGCAATTAATAAAGGAAATGGAAAATTTGAAATTAAGACACTTCCAAAAGAAGTTCAATTTTCGAGTGTCAACACAATTTGCACGTTGGATGTAAATAAAGATGGTATTTTAGACCTTATCCTGGGTGGAAATCAATATGAATTCAAACCTCAATATTCTTGCTTGGATTCAAATTATGGTAGTCTTTTGTTGGGAAGCAAAAACGGTTCCTACAATTGGGTTCCCTATAATAAATCCGGATTTTTTGTAAAAGGAGAAATAAAACATATAAAAACCATAAAAGGGAAAAACAACACTGTTTCAATAATAGCAGTTATTAACGACTCTTCTCCTAAAATATTTAAGCAAAATGAATAAGTGTTTCCAAGTATTAGCAACAATTTTGCTATTCGCAAGTTGTTCAAAAAAGCAGGATTTACTGTTTGAAAAATTGGCTCCAGAAGAAAGTAAAGTCACTTTTGTAAATCAATTATTAGAATCAAAAAACATTTCTATCCTTGATTATTTATACTATTATAATGGCGGAGGAGTTGCTTTAGGCGATATAAACAACGACGGTTTAACTGACATTTATTTTACCTCAAATCAAGGTAAAAACAAACTGTACCTCAATAAAGGCAATACTAAATTTGAAGATATTACCTTAAAAGCAGGAGTTCAAGGTCAAAGTGATTGGAAAACCGGAGCAATTATGGCCGATGTAAATGGCGATGGTTTTTTAGACATTTACGTTTGTGCAGTAGTTGGAATAAATGGTTTTGAAGGTCACAACGAATTGTACATCAATAACAAGAATGCAACTTTCACTGAAAGTGCCGCTCAATATGGGCTAGACATTGACAATTATAGTACCTCGGCCGCTTTCTTTGATTATGATAATGACGGTGATTTAGACATGTATTTATTGAACCATGCCGTTCATTCGGAAGAATCTTTCGGAAATGCATCCATTAGAAATAAAAGAAATTTTGAATGTGGTGACAAGTTGTATAGAAACGACAATAATAAATTTGTAGATGTTAGTGAGCAAGCTGGGATTTTTGGAGGATCAAATGGATATGGTTTAGGACTTGCCATTTCCGATTTTAATTTGGATGGAAATCCTGATATTTATGTGTGCAACGATTTTCACGAAGACGATTATTATTATCTAAATAATGGCGACGGAACTTTTACCGAAAGTTTGAAAAATCATTTCGGACATACCAGCCGATTTTCAATGGGTGTAGATGTTGCTGATGTAAATCATGATGGTTTTCCTGATATCATGACGCTAGACATGCTTCCCGAAAATGAAAAAGTCTTGAAATCTTCGTTAGGCGATGACAATGTCCAAATGCTTAAAATGAGAACCGAAAAATTAGGGTATCATTACCAATATACCAGAAATATGCTGCAAATAAACCATGAAGGAAATAACTTTACGGAAACGGCATTATTGAGTGGCGTTGCGGCATCAGATTGGAGTTGGAGTACCCTTTTTGCCGATTATAATGAAGACGGTGAACAAGATATTTTTGTGGCAAATGGAATTCCAAAACGACCAAATGATTTAGATTACGTGAAATATTATTCTAATGACCAAGTAAAGAATAAAATCACTTCGACAAAGTTGTTGGACAAAGAAGCCTTGAAAAAAATGCCAAAAGGAAATGTTACAAATTATGTTTTTCAAGGGGGCGCTGACTTAAATTTCATTAATAAATCAAAAGATTGGATTGAAAATGATTCTATAATTTCTAATGGAAGTAGTTATGGCGATTTAGATAATGATGGCGATTTAGACATAGTAACTAACAATCTCAATAGTGTAGCTTCGATTTACATCAATAAAACGGATAAAAAAGCCCATTTTTTGAAATTAAAACTACAGTTTTTAGGCAAGAATACATTCGGTATTGGAACAAAAGTGATTTCTTATTCAAAAGGCAAAAAACAATTTAAAGAATTACAAACAACTAGAGGATTTCAATCTTCATCTGAACCAATACTCCATTTTGGATATGGAAAAACAACCACAATTGATTCTCTTGTTGTTATTTGGCCCGATAAAACCTATCAAACTTTAAAGAAAATAAATACAAATCAAACGCTTACAATCAAGGCAAATGCTTCTAGAAAACCGTTTGACTACAGAAAACTACACACAGGTATTTTACCTATTTTTAGAAAATTAGATTCGAATTTGGGTATCAATTTCACACATGAAGAAAACGATTATATCGACTTTATAGTTCAGAAATTAATTCCATACCAACGTTCTGATAGAGGACCTGCCACAGCAATTGGAGATTTGAATGGTGATGGAAAAGAAGATGTTTTCTTTGGTGGTTCTAAAAACAAAAAAGCAGTTATTTACCTACAAAATACAAATGGATTTTCAAAAAAAGCATATCCAGCAATCGAAAAAGATTCTGTTTTTGAAGACGCTTCGGCCGTTATTGGAGATTTCAATAATGACAAAAAAAACGACCTCTTTGTTGCCTCTGGAAGTGGAGAAAATGCAGCTAATCTTCAAGATCGTTTGTACGTAAATTTAAATTCGCAATTAAGTAAATCATCATTGCCTGTTTTAGCACAAAATGCTTCCGTAATTAAAACTTTTGATTATGATAACGATGGCGATTTGGATATATTTATAGGAAATAATTCAAAAAACAACCGCTTTGGAAGCACTTCAGATTGCTATTTATTAAATAATTCAAAAGGCACTTTTTCAATAGTACAAAGCAACACTTTTGAAGGCATTGGAATGGTTACGGATGCTGTTTTTAGTGATTTTAATAAAGACGGAACAACTGACTTAATTGTAATTGGAGAATGGATGAAACCTACATTTTTTGAAAACAAAAAAGGAATATTTAAGAATGTAACTAATAGAGTGGCGACAGAGTTAAACAATGGTTTGTGGCAATCAATTCTTGCTTTTGACATTGATTCTGATGGCGATTTAGATTATTTAGTTGGTAATTTTGGAATGAATTCAAAGTTTAAAGCTTCGGATACGTTTCCGATGAAAATGTATTATGATGATTTTGATTCCAATGGTACTTTTGAAACAATTGTGGCCATTGAAAAACAAGGTAAATATTATACTACTATGGGATTAGACGAACTTGCTGAACAATTTAGTGGGTTGTTAAAAAAGAAATTCAACAGCTATAAATCCTTTGCAGGAAAAACACTAGAAGAAGTTTTTGATCCAAAAATGCTTGAAAAAGCTAAATTATATGAGGTTACCAATTTAAAATCTGGCTACTTGAGAAATGACCATGGGAAATTCACTTTTGTAGCTTTTGAAAACAAAATGCAGGTAAGTCCAATAACATGTTTCTTAAAATCAAACTTTGACTCAGATACAAAAGAAGAAGTTTTTGCCGCAGGAAATTATTTTGGTGTGTCACCGTATCACAGTCGTTTTGATGGCTTTTCGGGGGCATTAATAAAAAATGAAAAAACAATTTATCTAGGAAATCAAATAGGAATAGATTTGACACAAAAAGCGGTTAGGCATCTTGATCTAATCCATTTTAATGGCAAAAAGTACATGTTGGTTACCATAAATAATAAAAAAGCAGAAGTATATGAATTGCCATCAAATAAAAACTAAAATAATGAAATCTAACATTTACCTAATCGCAACAATCTGTTGCCTATTGCTTTCTTGTAAAAAAGAAAAATCTATCGACGTTACCACGGAAGATTATCATGCATCTATTGATAATGTAACCCAAATTATGATTCACGATATATTTTCTCCACCCGTAGCCAGTAGAATTTACGTGTATCCTAATATTGCAGCTTACGAAGTTTTGACACAAAAAAGCAAGACCTATTTAACGCTTCAAAAACAATTGAATGGTTTGGATTCTATTCCAAAATTAGAATTAAATAGCGGAGTCAATATTAATCTTGCCGCGCTTGTTGCTCATATGGAAGTGAGCAAGCAACTTGTTTTTTCTGAAGAATTAGTTGAGAAATTTCGAGATAGCTTATATAAAAAATGGAGTGATGAGAATGCAAAAGAATTTGAAGTTTCCAAAGAATATGGGTTGAAAGTAGCCGATAGAATTAAGAAATGGATGGGAAAAGATAATTATAAACAAACCCGAACATTGCCGAAATTTTCTGTTTTTGCAAACCAACCCGGAAGATGGCAGCCTACGCCACCCGCTTATATGGATGCTGTTGAGCCACATTGGGGAGAAATCAGAACATTGGTATTAGATTCAGCATCCCAATTCAAACCAATACCAGCATTGCCTTTTTCATTGGATAAAAACTCACCATTTTTCAAGCAAGTACAAGAAGTGTATGACATTAGTTTAGCCATGAAAAAGAAAGGGGATTCAAGTGAAGAAATAAAAATGGCTCAATTTTGGGATTGCAATCCTTATGTAACAGTTAGTCAAGGGCACATGACATTTGCAAAAAAGAAAATTACTCCCGGGGCACACTGGATGGGAATTGTGAAAATTGCCTCCCGAAAATCGAAGGCCAATTTTGAAAAAACAGTATTTGCTTACACAAAAACTTCCATCGGAATTTTTGAAGGTTTTATTTCTTGTTGGGAAGAAAAATTCAGAAGCAATGTGGTGCGTCCTGAAACAATAATCAACCAAAACATAGACGAAAATTGGAAACCATTATTACAAACACCCCCATTTCCAGAATATACTAGTGGTCACTCGGTAGTTTCAACCTCATCTGCTACAATATTAACTTCTGTTTTTGGAGAGAATTTTGGATATACAGACGATACCGAATTGCCTTATGGCTTACCCAGTCGCTCATTTAAATCATTCAAAGATGCTGCTAAAGAAGCCGCAATGAGTCGTTTTTATGGAGGAATTCATTACAAAGCAGCAATTGTTAATGGTGTTGAGCAAGGTAAAAACGTAGGTGATTTTATTAATTCAAAATTAAAAATGACGAAATAGATTATGAACAAAAAAATAATAGTTAGAGGAATACTACTTGTATTTTCTATTTCATTACTTTGGTACTTATTCATTAAAAAAAGTGATTATATAATTTCATTTAAAGCAAAAACAGCAACAGG
>CALPQA020000003.1 GCA_943325595.2 Auritidibacter sp. Marseille-P8566 | reverse complement strand
TCCGGCGCTAATCGGTACTCAATTGCAAAACAAGCATACCCTTTGGCGGCTATTTCTTGTGCCATCAAATGCATCTGGTTCTTATTACCCGATTTCCAACCACCACCGTGAATCAATACTACAGCGGGTAACGACTTACTATCTGAAGTATAGAAAGCATCTAAGTGAAGTTCCCTAGAATCTATTTTTTTGTAAACCAAATCATTAACAGCAACTACGTTCTCGTACTTTTGCTCTTCAACAATTTTAAGAAAGGGAAACTTCATTTTCTCTTTGTTAAAAGTGCTCTGAACAGTATACGAAGTGTCAGTGGTGAATTGGGTTTGGGAATACATCCAATTAGAAAATAAAAACAAAACCAGAATTGCGTACTTCATAATGATTATTAAAACATAAAAATAGTAATTCTAAATTGATTTAAAAAAAGGAGCTTGACCAATTATAGCAAGCTCCTAATTTAACTAAAACAAAAATATTAACTTAATTTAATACACTTAGTAAGCTGGATTTTGTGGAAAATTTTTATTTAAATTCAAATCCAATGCACTTTGTGGAATCGGTCTTAAAATTTTAAGTTGTCCGTTAGCACCATTAAAGTTGCTCGCTTGAATTAAATAATTGTACAAAGACGCTCTCTCTACTAATTTTCCAGTACGCTTAAGGTCAAACCATCGGTGGTATTCTCCCAATGTTTCTCTAGCGCTTTCATCCAATAAATAATCCATGTTGAATTCTGCAAGTGTCGCACTTGGCACCGCAGCTCTTGTTCTAACAGCATTTAATCTTGTTAAACCTGTTGCCAAATCTCCTTTTTTCAAATACGCTTCCGCAGCAATCAAATAGGTTTCTCCAAGACGCGATAAAACAATGTCTCTAGTACTTGTTTTAGCACCGTAAGGCGCAGAAGGATCGTCAAATTTACGAACTGGAATTGTTGCATAATCCAAACTCACTACACCTGCACCATACGTACCATAATTATGATAGTTCGCTGGCAATAGTGTAGGATTAGCTGCTAAAAAAGCTGTTTTTTGAGCTGGAGTAATCCATTGTGGTGCATAATAGTGAAATACTGTTGATGGATTTACCGCTAGATAAAAATCGTAGTACTTCGTATAACATACATCCATAAAAGTAGATTTCCATCTTAAATCAGCTTGTGTATAAAGGCTAATTGCGAATTGTGTCGGACATAAATTATACGTTCTAAAAGGTGCTTTTCCCGCAACATCAGCCCCACCTTGGTACGGTCCGAAATAACTTGCTTGCTTGTTACCTAACGTTTGTGGAGAAGCACTTACAGAACCCGTTGCATATTGAACTGAGAAAATAACTTCTGCATTCATATCATTACCTGGTTTCCATAAATTTGCTGGAGTTATTGATAATGCTTGGTTGTTGATAGCCGCATCAGCATAAGTTGCCGCTGTAGCAAAATCAGTAGCACTTGCAAACGACTCGTACCCTCTTGTTAAATATACTTTTGCCAGTAAATCTTGTACCGCTCTTTTGTTAACTCTTCCTGTGTAAGAAGAAGTGCTCACTAAATCAAGAGAAGCTAACAAATCTGAAATGATGAAAGTATATACTTCTGCAGCCGTATTTCTTTCGAAAAACATTTGAGGTGTTTTAGAATATTCTTGAACTAAGCTAACTCCACCGTAGGTTTGCACCAATAGGAAATAAGCATTCGCACGCAAAAATTTAATTTCACCAATTCTGTTATTCAAGGTAGTCGCTGGCGCTGTAACTGTTGAATAATACAAAGCCATGTTTGCTTTTTGAATAGCAGCATAACATTTATTGTACAACAAATCAACCCCTTCAGAAGCTGGATTTAATTGTGTGTATTTGCTTAAACCGTCTGGCTCTGGACTTCTTCCAGCGGCATACAAATCGGTTCCAGCACAAAACAACCATGCTTCGTTACCATAAATTTCTCTTAATTGAGCGTAATTTGCATTTACTAATGCTTCGAATCCAGTAGTGGTTAAATATTCTACTTCTGGATTAGCAAACGATCTGTTATCTTCGTCAATACTACAAGAACTGAAAGCAGTTACTAGTATTCCTAAAATTATTATTGCTTTTTTCATTTTAACTTTTTTTAAAATTTTAATTGTATTATAATTTAATGCTTAATCCCATTTGGTAAGTAATTGAACCGGTACGTCCTGTTCCTAAAGCTGCACCAGCCCATTCTGGATCGTAACCATCATATTTTGTAAATACGAATGGGTTCAACACATTTGCATAAATTCTAAAAGATTTAATTTTTAATTTTTTAAGCAATTCTCCATTTAAAGAGTATCCAACAGCGATGTTTTTTATTTTTATAAAAGAAGCATCTCTATAAAACGCCATGTTCGATGCCCAATATTGACCTTCGTTACGCGGTTGTGGGTTGGTATTTGAAGTTTGAGCAGCAACACCAGCACCATTTGCAGGAACATACCAATCGGCTAAATCTGCTTTTTGACGTCCTCTGTCATTTACATCCGCAAAATTATCGTGGAAGTTACTCAACACCAATACATTTTGATTCGTAATTGCTGTTATTGCCAAATCAAAATCACCAATTTTCAAATTAGAACTTAAGCTTCCAGACCATTCAGGTGTTGTATTTCCTAAAACAGTTCGGTCATTTACAGCATCAATTCTACCATCACCATTCAAATCTTTTACTCTTGCTTGACCTGGTAATTGATTGAAAGTTGCTGCTAAAGCCCTGTCGCTTTCTTGCCAAATACCATCAAAAACATAGTTGTAAATTGAATTGATATTTTCTCCGATGAACAAGTTGTTCCCTACATCACTTACTTTCGTTTGGTTGTATAAAGACACCAATTTATTCACGTTTTTAGTGAACGCAAAAGTAGTTTCCCAAGACACTTTTTTAGATTTAATGTTGGTCGTTGTCAATAAAACTTCGACTCCTTTATTGCTTACAGAACCTACGTTAGCAAAAGTAGAAGAATAACCCGTTTCTAAAGGCAATGTTTGCTTAAAGATCAAATCTTTCGACAACCTGTCGTATACATCCACACTTCCTGAAATTCTATTTTTTAAGAATCCAAAATCCAAACCAAAGTTAAGTTCTCTTGTTTTTTCCCAAGTTAGATTGCTATTCGCTAAAGAAGCTGCTAACCAACCATTGGCATTAACCGAGTTGAAATCATAATACGTTTGTTGGTTCAACGTGTTTAAAGAAGAATAAGGATCTACCGTATCATTTCCTGTATATCCAATACTTGCTCTTACTTTTAAATCAGAAACAATTGTACTATTGGTTAAAAATGATTCTTCTTTTACTTTCCATGCCAAAGCTAAAGAAGGGAAGAAACTCCATTTATTGTCTTTAGACAATACAGAGGAACCGTCCCATCGGTTAGAAGCGGTCAATAAATATTTGTCTTTAAAAGTATAATTTAAACGCAAAGCATAAGAGCTTAGAGAATTCAAACTGTAATTAGACGCCACAGCGTAAGACGTTTGCAAACCGGTTCCAAGGTTGTAAAAATCACTATTAAAAGGCTGGTTTTTAGAACTTAAGGAAGACGTTTCATCTCGGTTAGAATAAAAACTTTGAAGTCCTAAAAGGTTGAATTGATTGTCTTTGTTGATGGCATACTTAATGTTGAATTGATTGTCCCAAGTATAATTGAAATTATTGTAATTTGTAATTTCACCTGAAGGCAATCTGTTGTTAAGAAGTCCAACGTTTGTTAGTCCTTTCCAAGATTTTCCTCTTCTATAATCTTCAATTCCTGCTGAATAAGTAGATTTGAAGGATAACCATGAATTTGGTTTGTATTCTACAAATGCATTTCCAACGGTTTTCCATCTTACAATTTGGTCAGATGAATTTGCAATTTCTATCAATGGATTGATTGTACTTGTTTTGTCTATTTGTGACACACTTACTCCGGCAGCATTTATGTAACTTAATTTTCCTGGAGTAAGGTACAACTGACCTACTATTTCGTCCCCGTTGGAGTCAACTGCCCATGGAGATAAGAAAGGGTTCAATCTAAAAGCTTCTGTCATGGCATCAACACTTCCTAATTCTTCGTTAGTTTTAGCGATGGATAGATTAACTCCCAATGAGAATTTATCGTTTATAGTATGATTAAAACCTGCTTTAAAAGTGTATTTGTCAAGTGATTCGTGGTCTACGTTTCCTGTTTCACTTTGAGAACCTATGGCTAAGTTATAAGACATTCCGCTATCGGCACGTCCTGAAACAGATACATAATTGTTTTGCGTCATCCCTGTTTTAAGTACGGCATCGTACCAATCAAAAGTATTGTTTTCAGCAACTCTTCTTTTCAATAAAGGACTTAAGGTACCAATTGTATTGGCCTCTAATTGTACTGGCGTAATTGCCATTGGATTGTTCAAGTTAATGGTTCCCATGAAGGCAGACTGATGGTAGTACCACCATTTTTCTCCACTCATCATTTTTGGTAATCTTGCCACTTCTTTAACACCAAAGGAGGTATCATAAGAAACGGTCATTCCTGATTTTGCATTAGCACCACTTTTTGTAGTAACAATTACAACTCCACTAGCTCCTCTAGAACCATAAATTGCGGCAGAAGAAGCATCTTTTAATACGTCAATTCTAGCAATATCTTGTGGATTTAAAAAGTCGATTCCATCCAAAGGAACACCATCTACAACATACAATGGTTTTGAACCATTAAGTGAGTTTGCCCCTCTAATAATAACATCAAAACCATCACCAATACGACCTGTTTTGGACGTAATTTGAACTCCTGGCATGCTTCCTTGAATAGCCTCTAACGGACTTGAAACATTTCTTTGCGTAATTGTCTCAGCACTTAAACTGTTAACCGAACCGGTAAGGTCTTTTTTCTTTACCGTACCGTATCCAACCACAACTACTTCTTGTAATGATTGCGATTCATCTTTAAGGACCACCTTAATGCTTTTCTTTCCAGCAGCATTAATTTCTTGTGATTGATAACCAATAAAAGTGATTACTAAGACTGCATTTGGGTTTGAAGTTTGTAGGGTAAACTTTCCTTCACCATCTGAAGCCACATTGTTTTTAGTTCCTTTTTCAAGAACATTTACTCCAGGAATAGTTACTCCAGAAGCATCTGTAACAGTCCCGCTAATTGACGAAACTTGTTGCGCCAGCATTTGATGCCCCATAAAAAGGCTCATTAGCAGCATAAAGGCAGAAAAATAATTCGACCTTTTTTTAAATAATTGTTTGAAATTCATAATTTAAATTAGATTTGGTTATTAATAGATTTGGGTAAAATTATTTAGTAGGACTGTCAACCAGCTCTCCATTTATTTTCGTATTTATAAAATTTAAATTTTCAACATTTTCAATAGAATACTTAGATTTTACTTTTTCAATTGTTACGTTTTTAAAGACAATGTTTTTTATAGGAAACCCTTTGTGCCCTTTGGCTAGAATTCCATATTTGCCTCCATTTTTCACACTTACATTTTCGAAATATAGGTTTTCAATACGCGGCATGAAATTCCCAGACTGGTTTCCATGAACCCCATAATACAAATCAATTCCTAAAACCGATTCTTTGATCTCCCCGATTGTACAGTTTCTGACAAATAAATTTTCTACGAAGCCACCTCTCTTGGTATTGGTTTTAATCCTAAAGGCGCGATCCAACTCAGGGCTGTCCATCTCACAATTCTCAACAAAAACATTTCTAACCCCAGCCGATATCTCACTACCAATAGTAACTCCACCATGACCATCAAACATTTTGCAATTTTGAACGATAATATTTTCTGATGTTATTCCAACGCGTCTTCCATCGGCATCTCTACCCGATTTTATGGCAATACAATCGTCGCCCGTATTGAAATTACAGTTGCGAATAATAACATTTTTAGAATATTCTGGATCACAACCATCATTGTTTGGACCGTGGCTTGTAATGGTAACCCCGTCAATAATAACATTAGTAGATTTCATTGGGTGAAGTATCCAAAAAGGAGCATTAATGATTTTAATATCTTTTAGCATGACAGTATTGCACTCAAAAAACTCAATAAAATTAGGTCTTAAGTAAAATCCTTCTCCAAAAACACGTTCCGCAACGGGAACTCCTGCTTCGGCCATTTCCATCAATTTCGCAACATTTTGTATTGGCATTGCTTTCTTCCAGCCGTACTCCGTTTTTCCAGCCCAAGGCCACCAATTTTCATTGTTCCCCTGCCCATTCAAAGTTCCTTTTCCAGTAATAGCAACATTGTTTTTTTGATAAGCCGACACTAAAGGAGAATAATTCATCACTTCTGTTCCTTCAAAAGAGGTCAGAACAATAGGATAAGCTGCGGGATTGGTACTGAAAATGATTTCTGCCCCTTCGTCCAAGTGCAGATTGATATTGTTATCCAAAAATATAGGTCCTGTAAAATATTTTCCAGCTGGAACTTCAACTATTCCTCCTCCGTTTTCAGAACATACTTGGATTGTATTTTTAAAAGCCTGTGTATTATCGAAAATACCATCCGCTTTGGCACCATAATTTGTGATTAAATACGTTTTATTTTGGAATACGGGAGTGTGGATTCCATCAACAATTTGTTTCATATTTTTCCAAGCAGCAACGGAAGGGTCGGCCGCGTTTTGTTTGCTAGCGCAAGAATAAATAAGCGCAACACACACAATTAAAATAGCATTTATTCTAGAAAAATATTTTTTTGTCATTTCGTTTTGTTTACACCCTAAATATATTGGGTTTTTTCATTAAAATTACGAGTCCTATAAATTGTGCAATCGATTACACAAACGTATATATTTATTTCCATATTACCAAAATAAAAGAGATAAAAAAATTGTAAGTATAAAAAAACACCCGAATTAATATACTATCTTAAAAAAAATCTTTAAAAAAAGGGTAAAGTTGAATCACTCTTTAAATTATCCAAAGGAACAAACAAAATCACAGGAGAAAAGGCAATCGATAGCATCAATTTAAAAATGTTAAAAAAAAATAGTAATTTTACTTTTTAAACACAAACACTTCACAATGGCTGAAAAAGCAACAATTTACGATATTGCTAAAGAACTCAACATATCTGCAGCCACTGTTTCTAGGGCGTTAAACGACAACCCAAAGATAAGCCAAAGTACCCGCAAGCTCGTTATGGAGACTGCGACCAGAATGAATTACAAACAAAACAAGCTGGCTTTGGCGCTTCGCAGCGGAAAAAGCAATAACATTGGCGTAATTGTTCCGCGTATTGACAGTAATTTTTTTGCCTCCACAATTAGAGGTATTGAAGAAGAATTGTACCCCCACCACTACAATGTGATCATTTGCCAAACGCACGAAGATGAAAAAAGGGAAATTGAAAATATCAACACATTACTAAACGCACAAGTTGACGGAATATTAATGTCGGTTTCCAATGTGAGTTTTGAAAATGACCACATCATCAAACGCGTTATAGAAAAAAACATCCCACTTATATTTTTCGATAGAAAAAAGAATATTGACGGAATTAGCTATGCTATTATTGATGATTTTAAAGGAGGGTACCTCGCTACAAAGCACCTCATCGACCAAGGCTGCACGCGGATTGCCCACTTTAAAGGGGATAAATCTTTAGAAATATTCGTAAACCGTTTCAATGGCTACAAGCAAGCGCTTTTGGACCATGGATTGCCTTTTGATGAAAGCTATGTGATTCCAACCAAGAGTAAAGTCGAAGCCGGTAGCCTTGCAGCCGAAACCCTCTTAAAATTAAAAAACCCACCAGACGCCCTCTTTTCTTCCAGCGATTTTGCTGCTTTAGGCGCAATTCAGGAACTAAAAGCACAGGGCATTCGAATTCCAGAAGATTTTTGTGTGGTCGGTTTTGGAAACGAACCGTTCACAAAATTCATGGAACTTTCTATTTCTACTGTGGACCAATCTCCCTTAGAAATGGGGAAAATGGCGGCCAGAGTATTTCTGGAACAAATTAACAACACGGAGAACCTTAAAATAGAGAAAAAAGTGGTCTTGAATCCCGAACTACAAATCAGGAAATCCTCTTCGAGAATCGGGCTTTAATTCAATAAAAAAGGGAAAGTGTTTACTTTCCCTTTTTTGTTAAATATATATGTGTTTGAATTCCCATTCGTTTTTTGAACTTCATTTTTAGCGACTCACACGCCCTGACAAATTCCCTTCCATCAAATTCTCCACTTCCTCTTTTGACACTAAATTGGCATCTCCATAAATAGTGTGTTTCAAACACGAAGCGGCTACAGCAAAATCCAGGGCTTTTTGGTCGTCATAATGGTTCAAGCCATAAATCAGCGCTCCCATAAAACTATCGCCACCCCCAATTCGATCCACGATAAACGTAATGTCATACGTTAGCGATTCATACAAATTCACGCTGTCGTACAAAACAGCCGACCAAGTATTGTGCAACGCATTAATACTGCCTCTATTGGTAACGGCTATTTTCTTGACTTTTGGAAACCGATCCATCAGCATTTTACACAAAGAAACCTGCAATTCTTTTTCGGTTGCCCCTGTCGGTGTGATATCAAAATATTCTTTTGAAGCATAATCCCCAGCTAAAATCACATCACAATAGGATATCATTTCCTCCATGACTTCGCTAGGCGATTTTCCGTAATTCCAAAGATTGGCTCTGTAATTAAAATCGGTTGAAATCGTAATTCCCAACCTGCTGGCCACTTTAATGGCTTCCAAACAAACATCGGCAGCGTCTTGAGAAATCCCCGGTGTAATTCCAGACCAGTGAAACCAATTGGCTTCTTTAAAAACCAATTCCCAATCAATCATTCCTTTTTTGATGGTCGCAAAAGAGGAGTTTTCTCTATCATAAATCACTTTACTACCCCGAAAAGAAGCGCCGTTTTCTAAAAAATAAATACCCAAACGGTCGCCACCAATAACCACATGAGTGGTACAAACATTGTGTTTTCGCATTTGAATCAATGCCGATTTTCCAATGTCGTTATCGGGCAATCTCGTTATAAACTCTGTCTCCATTCCAAAATTCGCCAACGAACTGGCTACATTGAATTCGCTTCCACCATAATCGGCGTTGAACTCATTGACTTGGGTGAATTTTAAATAGTTTTTAGGAGAAAATCGTAATAGAATTTCCCCTAATGTGATTGCTTTTTTCAACTGAATATTATTAGAAAGTTACTACTGTAGGGCAATGCTATTCTCTAAAATTTAAAATATTCTTTGGCATTATGGTAGCTGATATCGGAAACCATTTTACCAATCCATTCCATATCATTTGGCAATTCGCCTCTTTTGATTTCATCGCCTAAAAGATTACACAAAATACGTCTGAAATATTCGTGTCTTGGAAACGACAAAAAGCTTCTTGAATCGGTCAACATTCCGATAAAACAACTAATTAATCCCATATTAGAAAGGGCATTTAATTGTTTTGTCATTCCGTCTTTCTGATCTAAAAACCACCATCCAGAACCAAATTGTACTTTTCCTTTTACGCTTCCATCATTGAAATTCCCAATCATGGTTGCTATTACCTCATTATCTGCAGGATTTAGATTGTAAATAATCGTTTTTGTCAATTTATCTTTACTGTCCAAAGCGTTTAAGAAACCCGATAATTTTTGAGCCTGAGAAAAATCTCCAATAGAATCCCAACCAGTATCAGGTCCTAAAATACGGTGCATACGTGCATTATTATTTCTAAGGGCACCCAAGTGAAGTTGCTGTACCCAACCAAATTCATGGTACGTTTCAAATAAAAAGAACAATACCGCACTTTGGAATTTCAACGCTTCCTCATTGGTTAGCGTTCCGTTTTCTCTTTTCTTTTTGAAGATTGCATTTACTTCGCTTTCAGTATAGTTTTCAAAATATACTTGGTCCAAACCGTGGTCACAAAGTTTGCAGCCATTTTTATCAAAATAGTCAATTCTGTTTTTTAATGCGGAACACAAATCAGCGTATGTATTTATTGAAACCCCTGCTTTTTCTCCTAATGTATTGATATAATCATTGTAACCGTCATTCGAAATCAAAATTGCTCGGTCCGGTCTAAAGGCGGTACTTACCTTTGTTTCGAAAGGGTTTTTAGCTAATTGTTGGTGAAATTCTAAAGTATCAATTGGATCTTCTGTCGTACAAACGAATTCAGCATTTACTTTTTTAAGCAAATTTCGCGTGCTGTATTCAGCCGAATTAATTTTGGCGGAAGCCTCATCATAAATTTTCTCAGCTGATTTTTCGTTTAACAAATCATAGATATCAAAATAGCGCGCCAATTCAAGGTGCGTCCAATGATACAAAGGATTACGCATCGTGTACGGTACCGTTTTTGCCCAATTCAAAAATTTATCTTTATCCGAACCAGTTCCGGTAATGAATTGCTCGTTGATACCCAAAGTACGCATTGCACGCCATTTGTAGTGATCGCCGTTAATCCAAACCTTAGTAACATTGTCGAAAATTTTATCCTCGGCAATAAACTGTGGTGATAGATGATTGTGGTAATCGATTATAGGCTGATTTTTTGAATAATTATGGTATAATTCTTCAGCGTATTTGTTTTCTAATAAAAAGTTGTCGTTGATAAATTTTGTGCTCATTATTTCATTCTTAACTGTTAATTCTCATTTGAAGGTTTTCCGATGGTCGCTAATATTCCGCCATCCACATATACAATTTGTCCGTTTACAAAATCACTTGCTTTTGAAGCTAAAAAGACGGCAGCTCCTGCTAAATCTTCTGGGTTTCCCCATCGGGCCGCTGGTGTTCTGTTGATAATAAATTCATTGAAAGGATGACCATCCACTCGAATGGGTTCTGTTTGTGTGGTTGCAAAATACCCTGGACCGATTCCGTTTACCTGAATGTTGTGTTTTGCCCATTCGGTAGCTAAATTTCGGGTTAGCATTTTCAATCCTCCTTTTGCAGCAGCATAAGCAGAAACACTATTTCGCCCTAATTCGCTCATCATAGAACAAATGTTTATTATTTTTCCTTCTTGTCTTTCAATCATCTGTTTTGCAACCAATTGCGACATGATAAAAGGCCCTACTAAATCTACATCTATCACTTTTCTAAAATCAGCAACGGGCATTGTAATGGCTAATTCTCTTTTGATAATTCCCGCATTATTTACTAAAATATGGATATCACCCAACTCTTTGGCGATTAACTCAATATTTTCTGTAGCTGCGATTTCATCGGTTACATCAAATAAGTATCCCGAAACGGTATATCCTTTGTTTCTATAATAATCAAGTGCTTCGTCCATTTTAGAAGGCGTTGTTCCCGTAATTACAAGTTCGGCACCTGCCATTGCGAGACCTTCAGCCATTGCGAGACCCAAACCGTGTGTTCCGCCGGTTATCAGTGCTCTTTTTCCTTTTAAATCAAATAATTTCATAGTTTCTTATCTTAATTCATTTGGAGCCACAATATCCATGTCGCCATAATCTAAATTTTCTCCCGCCATTCCCCAAACAAAGGAATAATTTGAAGTTCCAGCCCCAGAGTGAATGGACCATTCAGGAGATAAAACGGCCTGGTTGTTTTGGATGAAAATATGTCTTGTATTTTGAGGTTCTCCCATAAAATGACAAATCGTCTGTGGCTCTTCTATATCAAAATAAAAATAGGCTTCCATCCGACGGTTGTGCGTGTGAGCGGGCATGGTGTTCCAAACATTTCCTGGCAATAATTCGGTAAGTCCCATTTGCAACTGACAGGTTTCGACAATGCTGTTTACAATTAGTTTGTTTAAAACCCTTTTATTAACGGTTTTTTCTTCTCCCAATTGGATTACTTCTGCTTCGTCTTTCCCAACTTTTTTAGTGGGAAATTTTTGGTGGGCTGGTGCCGAGTTAATATAAAACAAGGCTTGTTCCCCATTTGAACTAGAAAAAAGAACTTCTTTGGCACCTTGACCTACATAAAGCGCTTCTTTTTTATTCAAATTATAAACCACACCGTCAACAGAAACGGATCCGCTTCCACCAACGTTGATAATTCCTAATTCTCTTCGGTCTAGAAAGTGCTCCGATTTTAAATATGGAATAGTTTCTAATTTTAATTCTTTTCCAACAGGCATAATTCCACCGACAATAAATCTATCGTACATGGAATACGTCAATTGAATTTCATTGGCGACGAATAGGTTTTCAATTAAAAAATTTTCTCTTAATTCATTTGTTTCGTATTTCTTGACGTCCGAAGGATTCGAAGCGTATCTGAAAGAAAAATTTGTCATAGTTTTAAATAAATGTAATCGATTACAAAAATATGCTTTTATTTTTTACCTGTACTTTTTAAATTAGAAAAGTATTCATTCTCATGCTAATTTTTAAAATAATTAATGGCAAAAAATTGTCTTTAATTACTTCTCCAAAGTACCATTTAACAATCTCCATATTTTCAATGGATTTTCTCTTTTTAGTGCCAAAGGCAAAATAGCATCTGGATAATCTTGAAAGCAAACAGGTCTCACAAAACGCTTAATTGCTCCCGTTCCCACTGATGTAGATTGTGGCGCTGTTGTTGCTGGATAGGGACCGCCGTGAACCATAGAATGGCAAACTTCAACTCCTGTTGGGTATCCATTAATCAAAATTCGTCCAACTTTTAATTCCAAAATATCAAATAGTTCTTTGTATTCAGCAAAATCTTGAGCAGTTCCAAAAACAGTGGCCGTAAGATGTCCAACTAAATTTCTGGCAGCTTTAAGGATATCTTCTTTTGTTTGCGCTTCTACTAATACACTTGAGGGTCCAAAATTTTCTTCGGATAAATCTTCGTTTTCAAAGTAATTGGCTATTGTTGTTTTGAAAATCCTTGGAGTCGCACTATTCGGTGTTTTTTCTTCAAGGCCAACTGCAAATTCTTCTACTTGATTAACCTTTAAGGTTTTTTGAATCCCTTTATCATAGGCTTTTTTCATATCAGGAGTCAACATAGTTGCTGCAGGAACTTCACTGATTTTATGATTCAATTGTTTGTAAAATTGATCTGCACTATCCGATTTTTGTACAAACGAAAGTCCCGGATTGGTACAAAACTGCCCCACTCCCATCGTTATAGAACCTGCTAAACCGGTAGCAATTTCTTCTGCTCTTTCATTAAGTGCGTGTGGCAATATAAATACAGGATTAGTACTTCCCATTTCGGCAAAAACCGGAATAGGTTCTGGTCTTGCATTTGCATATTCAAACAAGGCTTTTCCTCCTGCGTAGGAACCCGTAAAGCCAACTGCTTTAATACCCGGATGCTTTACCAAAGCTTCACCTACTCCTCTTGCATTTCCATTTAACAATGAAAAAGTTCCTTCAGGCATTCCACAAATTTTCATTGCTTTTAAAATGGCTCCTGCTACCATTTCTGCAGTTCCCGGATGTGCTTTATGTCCTTTTACAACAACAGGACAACCCGAAGCTAAAGCGGATGCTGTATCGCCTCCTGCAACTGAAAATGCTAATGGAAAATTACTTGCACCAAAAACCGCAACAGGACCTAGGGGCAATAACATATGTCGAATATCTGATTTTGGTAACGGAACTCTGTCTGGTATAGCAGTGTCAATTCGAGCGTCTACCCATGAACCTTCTCGCACAACGGAGGCAAATAATTTTAATTGACCTATTGTTCTTCCACGCTCTCCTTGCAATCGTGCTATTGGTAAAGCAGTTTCCAAATGGCATCTTTCTATAAGAGCATCGCCAAGATTCAGAATTTCGTCTGCTATACACTCTAGGAAATTAGCAACGCTATCTTTGTCTTTCTTTCTATAAATAGCAAAAGCTTGCTGCGCTTTATTTACTGCTTCATCAATCTGACTTTCTGTTGCGTTTATAAATTCACCTTCTAGTGGTTCGTTATTGAACGGGTTTATTGCGTAGAATTTTCCTGTAGTACTCATAATTTTTGTATTAATCCATTTCTAAAAATAGAAACGAGGGGGTATATATTATTGTAGAAGTTCTTCTTCTTTATCTATAATTTTTTGAAGCTCAAGCATTTCGGCTGCAGTTGGCATAATTAATGGAGCGCGGACATCTCCTGCGCTTTTCCCAATTAATTGGCAACCAGCTTTAATTAAACTAACAGAATAGCCTTGGTTGTTGCTTCTTAAACGAATAAAAGGAACAAAAAATTCTTTTATTATTTTGTTCACCGTTTCAGTATCTCCGGCTCGTAATGATTTATAAAAGTGATTGGCTAATCTTGGAACAAAATTAAACACTGCCGAAGAATAGGTATTCACACCAATCGACAAATAGGCTTCCGAAATAATTTCGGCAGTAGGAACACCACCAATATAAACCAGTCTGTCTCCGATTGTTTTTATTGTTGCGTTTAATTCTTCAATAACTCCTGTTCCATCTTTCAAAGCGATGAAATTTGGACAAGCATCTGCTAATTTTTTTATCTGTTGACCAGACAATATTCCGTTCGCACGGTTATAATAAATCACTGGCAAATTTGTGTTTTGCATGATGGTTTTAGCATACTCCACGATGCCGCTTTGAGGACATTCGGTAAGATAAGGAGGCATCAAAAGTAAGGCATCTATTCCTGCCTCTTCCGCAATTTTGGCAAATTTGATAGCTTCAGGAATACTTCTTCCAACACTAGAAACGGTAGGAACTCTTCCGTTTACAATTTTCGAAGTTACCCCAACAATTTGTTTGTATTCTTCCTTTGAAAGAGAGAAAAACTCCCCTGTTCCACCTGCAACAAATACTGCAGAAACTTCATGACTCACAAATGATTCCAATCTGTCGGCAAAAGTTACAGCATTAAACTGCCCTTTTTCATCCATATCGGTTATCGGAAAAGATAATAATCCGTCGCGCAAAGCATTTTCAATTCTGGTATAAGATTGTCCCATTCTAAATAATTTTTAATATTTATATTTTATGTTAATGGCCCTGGATTAAACAAAACCAAATCATTATGTAAACCTAATTTATCGCAGGCCACCTTCTTTTTTCCGCTGGCAACATCGAGGATTAGTAAAAATAATTCCCATCCCATTTCCTCAATAGATTTCTCTCCCGTTGCTATTTGCCCGGCATCCAAATCAATTAAATCGAACCATCGTTGACTCAATGTTGAGTTAGAACCGACTTTAATAACCGGTACCATCGACAATCCATAGGGCGTTCCTCTACCGGTCATAAATACGTGCATGTTCATTCCGGAAGCCAATTGAAGTGTTCCGCAAACAAAATCACTTGCTGGTGTTGCGGCGAATGACAATCCTTTTTTGCGAATTTTTTCGCCAGGACCAAGAACATCTACAATTGGACTGGTACCCGATTTTATAATAGAACCCAACGCTTTTTCGACGATGGTACTCAATCCACCTAGTTTATTTCCTGGAGTTGTATTGGCACTTCGATCTACCTGACCTTGCAAAAGATAGTCATCATACCATTTCATTTCGTCCAAAAGTGCACTTCCCACCGAAGGATTAATCGTTCTTGGAACCAATAAATGAACTGCATCTCTAACCTCTGTAACTTCCGAAAACATAACGCTTCCTCCCGCTCTTACAATTAAATCAGTTGCAAAACCCGCCGCTGGATTGGCAGTCAAACCAGAAAAAGCATCACTTCCGCCGCACTGCATTCCGACCACTAAATCCGAAGCGGGACACGTTTCTCTTTTGCGTTTATTTAAACTTTTCAAATGAGTTTCGGCGGTTTTCATAATTCCCTCAACCATATTATTAAATCCGTGAAAGGAATCGTCTTGCATGTAAGTTATACTCGAATAACCATCCGAATCGGTAGCAACACCTTCCTTTTTTTGTGGTAACAGCGTTTCCGGTCTTAGCTTTTCACAACCTAAACCGATAACCATTATTCCGCCGCCAAAATTAGGATTTGTTGCAATATTCTGAATCGTTCGTATTGGAACAATTGCAGCGGGCGCATTGATAGCAACTCCGCATCCATACGTGTGATTCAGCGCTACGACATCATCTACATTTGGATATAAAGGCAGTAATTCTTGTTTTATTTTTTTTACTAAATGTTCCGTTAAACCAGCCACACATTGTACACTGGTTGTAATTCCCAAAACATTCTTGGTTCCTACGCTACCATCCGAATTGCGATAGCCTTCGAAAGTGTATCCTTCCAAAGGTTCTATTTTTGGTTCAATGGCATCTGGCAAGGAAATAAATTTTAAATCAGGTGGATTAGGCAAGGTCATTTTAGATTCATCAATCCATTCTCCTTGTTGTATTAATGTATTGGCAAAGCCTATAGTTTGAGCATAACGGATAATTTTTTCACCAACAGCAATAGCGCATAAAGCTACTTTATGACCTGACGGAACATATTGTGATAAGACGATGCCGTCTTGTAGCACCGTTCCTTCGGGTAAACCATTTGGATTGGCAACAATTCCAACATTATCTAAAGAAGTCGTTTTTATTAATATAGTATTGATAGACATTTTTGTTAAATAAAAGGTAAAAATTTAGAAAGAACCATAATAATAATCAAACCTGAAAACCCCATTACCATGGAGAGAAAGGAGAAATGACGAATGGTTTCCTTTTCTTCCATCGCACACATTTCGGTTACAATCCAAAAAGCACTATCGTTCATCCAAGTAAATATTTTTGAACCACATCCTATGGCCAAAGCCACATATACAGTATTGAATTCTAAACCGGCACTGCTAATACCACTCATAACCCCCGCAGCAGTTACCATTGCTACCATGGCCGAACCTTGAACGGTACGAACGGCAGCCGTGATAAAAAAAGCCAAAGGCAAAACGGCCATCTGGTAACTTGATGCCAAGCTTCCCAAACTGATTCCGATTCCGGTTTGTTCGAGCATTTTCCCAAAAACACCTCCGGCCGTGGTTATCAAAATAATCACACCAGCACTACTAATCGATTCGGCAACTACTTTTTGAAAATTCTTGGTATTCTTTAGTCTTGAAGACAATAAAAACAAAGCGATTGCGGCAGAAATTGCCAAGGCAATATTGGGATCACCCAAAACAGAAAAAACAGAAATCCAGTTTTTTTGAAATGCACTCATGTGGGCCTGGCTTGCTTTATCTGACAAATCAGAAAGCGAATGCGCTGTTATTAAAACTAATGGAAGAACAACCGGAAGAACTGAAATCCATAAACCTGGTAATTCTGAATTGTCTTTTTCGGACAACGCTTTAAGATCATCAATGCTAACATCTGCTGTGTCGCGCATGGGTAAATCCCATTTTTTATTGGCCCAAAGCGCATAGACATAACCGCATAAACTGGTAAATATTCCAATAGCAAACCCTCCAATAATCATGGTTCCGGTATCTATTCCCAAAGCTTGAGCAACAAATAAGGGACCTGCAGCTGGCGGGACTAAAGAATGAGCCATCACGCCACCGGCAATAACCATCATTAGATAAAGACTGTATTTTTTTGGACTGTGTATTCCTAAACTTTTTATTAAGGGCAACATCAGATAAAAAACTGTTTGAAAAAACACAGGAATTGACAATAAGAAACTTCCGCTCATCAAGGCCAAAGAAGCATTCTTCTTGCCAAACAATCCCAAAAAGCTGCGCACAATACGCTCAGCACCACCACTTTTCATCAAACAAGCGCCAATGATGGAACCTAAAGCAATTAAAATACCGATTTTTCCACTGGTGTTTCCAAAGGCATCTGCTAATCGTTTCCCAATACTATCCGTAGACAACGTCTGGGCGTCTTCAATAGACATTCCTTTATGAATCGCATATTGATAAATAAGATCAGAAGAAGTTAATAAACCCGTAATTAAAGCCGCTAAAAGCAACGAAATAACGGCGTGTAGTTTCAAGACAATAATGCAAAAAAGAACCACTAAAGTTCCTATTAATATGATATAAATTGGATCCATAACTGCATATATTAGAGGATTGAATTTTTTTGACTAATCGCTACAAATCCGTAATAGGACTGTATTTTGGTACCAATGCTTTCATCACGGTCCATGCTACCAAATAGGCAACCGCGCAGATGAAAAACATAATAGTATACCCTGTTTGAATGTGCCCTAAACTATCATAATAATCAAATAAATACCCTCCTAATTTAGAAACTAAAACGCCTCCAAGTCCACCAGCCATTCCTCCAATTCCGATTATGGAACCAATAGCTTTTTTAGGAAACATATCCGAAACGGTTGTGAAAATATTAGCCGACCACGCTTGGTGCGCAGAGGCGCCAACTCCAATTAAAAGTACTGGAATCCAGAAACTAATATGTCCCAAAGGCTGCGCCAACAAAACTACCAATGGAAATAATGCAATAAAAAACATCGCTCTTAACCTTCCGTCATAGGGTGTGTATCCTTTTCTAATGAAATAAACAGGAAACCAGCCTCCACCGATACTTCCAACCATGGTCATGCTATATAAGACCGCTAATGGAATAACAATGTCGGTTCCTTTCATATCAAACTGTGCTTCAAGGTATTTTGGCAACCAGAATAAAAAGAACCACCAAATCCCATCGGTCATGAATTTTCCAAAAACAAAAGCCCATGTTTGTTTGTATCCCAATAACTTGAACCAAGCTACTTTTTCTTCTTTAGGCTCCTCCGTATTTTCAACAACTATCGTTTCATCATCTTGAATATAATCGAATTCAGCTTTTGATAATTTTTTTTGTTTTGAGGGAATTTCGTACAATAAAAACCAGAAAATCACCCAAAGAAAACCAATAGCTCCTACAAGGATGAATGCAAATTCCCAACCGTAATTCACTGCAATTACTGGAACCGTTAAAGGTGCTAATATCGCTCCAACATTGGAACCCGAATTGAAAATACCCGTAGCAAACGAACGTTCTTTTTTAGGGAAATATTCAGCCACAGCCTTAATTGCTGCAGGGAAATTTCCAGATTCACCAAAACCTAATACTGCTCTAGAAAGCATAAAACCTGCTATTGAAACAGGCACTGCTCCTAGCCCAATCCAAACCATAAAAGTTGAAAATGCGGTTCCTACAGGTAGCGAATACGCATGCATGATGGCACCTAAAGACCAAACCGTAATGGCTAAAATATACCCTTTTTTAGTTCCTAATTTATCAATGATTCTACCGGCAAAAAGCATGGATATAGCATAGATAAACTGAAAGACAGCGGTAATGTTCGCATAATCGCTATTGGACCAATTGAATTCTTTGGATAAACTTGGTGCTAATAAACTAAGGACCTGGCGGTCTAAATAGTTGACTGTGGTAGCAAAGAAAAGCAATCCGCAAATAGTCCACCGATAATTTCCAATACCTTTGTTCGTTTCTTTCATTGTGTAGGTTATTTTTTTGGGTTAATAGAAAATCTATACTTATTAAAAAGTTGTTTTATAAAAAAAACGATTCCATTTATAAAATTTGAAGTCCATAGCTACAATGCTTTGCGATATTCTATTTGCCACTATGATTATGGATTTCACTTTATAAAATGTAATCGATTGCACAAATATACTTTTTAATCTTTACATTGCAAATGTTTTAAATATTATTTTAAATTAGCAATTAATTAAAACCTATTTCGCAAAAAAGGGCTAGTAGTTTTATAAATGTACGATTGTCATTCGCTGCTTTTTTATTTTCGGGAACTCCGAGCAAAGCAGGAGTCAAAAAACTATTTTACAAAGTAGCACGAAGTTTTTTCTAAGACTATTTTATACAAAATAACTACAACACATATTAACAATTAATTTAAGAAAATGAAAAATTTGAAGTTCTTTATTTATGCATTTGGCACCCTATTCTCCCTTGGACTATCCCAAAAAATTCAAGCGCAAGACGAGGTGCTTCCCCTTTGGAATCAAGCGATACCAAGCTCAATTAGCGCTTCTGAATATCAGGAAAAAGACACCTATAAAGAAGATGTGCTCCAAAGCAGCAGCGCGGTTAGCATTCCAACGCTAGCCGTTTATCTTCCTAAAAAAGGAGACTCTAATGGAACAGCTGTCCTCGTTTTTCCAGGAGGTGGCTATTCGCATTTGTCAATGAATAAAGAGGGGAAAAAAGTAGCCGAATGGCTGAATTCGATTGGAATCACTGCCTTTGTTTTGAAATACCGTTTGCCTAGCGATAAAATAATGACAGACAAAACAGTTGGTCCTTTGCAAGATGCTCAAGAAGCCGTTCGGGTGCTTCGGAGAAACTGCAAAAAATGGAATTTAAAAGAGAATGCTATTGGGATAATTGGGTTTTCTGCTGGAGGACATTTGGCAACAACATTGGCCACTCGCTATGCCGACAAAGTATATCCGGCAACAGACAGCACAAGTGCCCGCCCTGACTTTACCCTATTACTTTATCCCGTTATTTCTATGAACAATGAAATTACGCATAAAGGATCAAGAGAAAATTTATTAGGAAGTACTCCTAGTTTGGACCTCATCAATAAATTTTCAAATGAACTGCATGTCAATTCTACAACGCCACCTGCGTTCTTGATTCACGCCTCAGATGATACCTCAGTTCCAGTTGAAAATAGCCTCAATTATTATTTGGCCCTAAAAAAGAATGCGGTTTCGGCAGAACTGCACGTGTACGAAAAAGGTGGTCATGGATTTGGTTTGGGAGTCAAAGAAACGAGTCTTTATTGGACTACCGATTGTCAAAATTGGCTTAAAGCACATAATTATTTAACTCCATAAAAAAAATTCAATTTTAGAATTTACTTAAATAAAAAAACGGCTAAATTACTTTAGCCGTTTATTATCTATGTAAAAAAATAATTACTCCTAAACATATTTTGCATATCTAAATAGGAACATTAATTCTATTATTATTTTCAATTATAATAAATTAATTGCTTTACTTTTTCTTTTCCAAGATTGGCGATTACGTCCAATGCACATGGGTAATCCGTTAATTCTGGGAAATTAAATGGAATGTATTTTGGGTGGTTAAATTGGTGCGTTTTCAGCTCTATATTATTGATTTTGAAAAGATTCAAATTCATGTAGTCAAAACCACTTTTGCCAACAATATACGCTTTCGCATCTAATTGCGTCAGGATACTTATCAAAAGTTCCGTTTTATTGCCAATTACGTTCATTTCTTTTGCCCTAACAAACGGCGTATTTATGTCTAAAATAGAACAGATTTCTTTAATAATTAAGATGTTTAAATCGGCTAATGAATTTCCGTCGTAGTTTTCAATTCTATTAAGAACCTTTTCAATATCTTTAAAAAAAGGTGCCTTTCTGTAATTTTGTAAAAGTGTTGCTGCATATTTTCGTTTCCAGCCTTCTACAAGTTCCATTTCAAAAAAAGATTTTTCAATGTGCCCTTTCATTTTGACTGGTAATGTTAGCCAATTCCATCCTTGATTGGTATAGATTTTATTTCTATTCTCGAAATAATTTTTTTTGTACTGAACATTATCTAGAATAACATAAGTATCCGAAATTGCGATTTTATGTATTAGCCCAAGCCAAGGTAAATGCTCTGGTTGATGGATGCAAACTGTCATTTTTATGGAATAAAAAATTCCATCCGGCAAATTTCGAAACATTCGGCATAAGGCATACCGTTTTCAAAACCTCTAAATCTGGCTCTTGCAATAAGTGCTTCAATCCAATTTTCAGAATATTTATCGTACTGGCTTTTGTGTGCTCTGATAGCCTCAGCTTTAATATCTAAAAATCCATCGATATTGACATAAACATCTGGATTAAATGGAATTACAGAACGTCCAGACGGATAAATAGGTTCGTAGAAATAAATTGTATTGAACCTTCTTGCCGCAGAAAGTGTTGCTTTGGCCGTATTAATATGCGCCTGGTGTGTATCGTTTATATTGTGTGTAAAAATTATGTCTGCCTTAAATTCGTACAATCTTTTCTCGATGGCTTCAACTACTGTTGAATCATAGGGAATATCTTTTGTTGGAAAATCTAAAACTTCCAATTCACATCCTAATACTTTAGCAGCGGCAAAACCTTCACTCAAGGATTCCTCAACTTCTCTTAAGGTTTCTCCTTGCCAATTTTTATAATCAGATTTGGACAAACAAAGCATTTTTACATTGTGTTTTTTTGAAATCAATTTGGAAATTAATCCTCCCGCAGCCAGCTCAATATCATCTAAGTGAGCACCAATAAAAATATAATTCATAACTTGTTATTTACTCTTTAATTACTCCAAACAAT
>CALPQA020000002.1 GCA_943325595.2 Auritidibacter sp. Marseille-P8566 | reverse complement strand
TTTGGACAAACAAAGCATTTTTACATTGTGTTTTTTTGAAATCAATTTGGAAATTAATCCTCCCGCAGCCAGCTCAATATCATCTAAGTGAGCACCAATAAAAATATAATTCATAACTTGTTATTTACTCTTTAATTACTCCAAACAATCCCTATGTTGAATTGAAAAAAACTTATAACATTTGGATTTATTACTTTTATTCCTTTTTTCACTATTAATTGGGTGTTAATTCCCCAATGGTCATTTTTCCAATACCGAATCCCACCTAAAACATTAATTGTAGCATATTTGTCATCCGTAACATAAATACCTCCTCCCAATCCGACATATGTTTCGATGGTTTCGGAGTCAAATATATAATCATCAAAATAAAACTGAGTAGAAACGTCAATCGCTTTAAAAGGTATTGGCAAACCACTATTTTTAAATTGGTTCATAGAAAGTGAAATTGAAGAGGAAAAGTCAGGATTGGATGCGTAATGCCGCTCAAGAGAGAAAAAAATTGGCTTAGCGGCAAAGTCCTTATTTAAAAAAGGAATAGTTTTATCCGAAGAATTATATATCCCATTCAATCCAAGCGTAACCGTATAATAAGACCCATTTTGGGCAGTTGCAATAGAAGTGCAACACAAGGCAATTCCTAATAAAAAAAGTGATTTCATGTTTGTATTTGAGTTTTGTATTATTATAAAATTTAGAGGTGAGTGTATTTTGATTTCTTTTTAAAAAAGTAGTTTTTTTGAACAACAATGATTGAAATTTAGTCAAAATCATATTAGGCAATCTACTCCAATATAGAATTAGTAATCAAAATAACTAAAATAGTTTTTTTGATTTTTTTAATTTCTCATGATCGCTTCCATTTCCATAGCCATAGCCATAACCATAGCCATAACCATAACCATTATAGCTTTTTGAAATATCAATACCGTTCAGCACAACACCCATGTTGGGTAATTTGGATTTTTTGTAGCGTTCCTCAATTATTTTAAGAGCACTTTTTTCTGAGAAATCGGCTCGAATTACAAAAACAGTTGCATCAGCATACTTCGCTAATATAAACGTATCCGTCACCAAGTTAACGGGCGCGGTATCTACAATGATGTAATCGTATTTGTTTTTAATATCTTGAAATAAGGAATCAACCCTAGTCTCGTTCAATAGTAATTCAACTGGATTTGGTGGCAATGTTCCTGATGGTAGAATGTCTAAATTAACACTTTCAGTTATGATATATTCACTAATGTTTTTATCACTTTGTGCCAGAAAATTTGTCAAACCTTGTTTAGGCAATTCAAAATAACTATCTAATTTTTGGTTTCTAATGTCACCGCCCACTAATAGTGTTTTTTTACCAGACAAAGCTATGGTAGATGCCAAATTAACCGACACGAAAGTTTTTCCTTCTTTTGAAATACTCGAAGTAACGAATACCGTTTTGGCTTTTTCTTTAGTTACTTTACTTAACAAAAACTCTAAATTTGTTCGCACCATTCTTATGGCTTCAGCACTTCCAGAGCGGCTTTTGGCTTCAATTATGGCTAAGTTATCTTCTGATTTAGGAATTCCCCCAAGAAAAGGAACCGTAATTTTACCCTCTAAGTCCCTTTCGGATTTAATTCTATGATCTACTGCTCTTTTAAAATAAATAAAAAGGAAGGGGATAAATAATCCTGCAAGCAGTCCTCCAGAATACAAATTATTAGAATTTAAAGAAATAGGAACACCATCACAATAAGCAGTGTCAACAATCTTGGCGTTTGGTTCAGTAACTGCCAAAGCAATAGCGGTTTCTTCTCTTTTTTGAATCAGGTACAAATAAATCCCTTCTTTTATTTTTTGTTGTCGATCAATAATTCTAAATTCTCGTTCTTGCGATGGAATTTGATTTATTTTACCAGAAAACAGTTGGTCTTGCTTTTCTAGATCTGCTTTTTTAATCGAAAGACTTATTTTTAATTGGTTTAAACTTTGTTTAATATTCTGGTTTAAATCTTCTATTTGTTGGTCTAAATTCACCAAAACGGAATTTTTTTGAGTACCGTCTTTAAGAATTCTATTGCGTTGCAATACCAAATTATTATATTGTGTAATGAAGGGGTTTTGCATCGAAGCTTTTTCTGCAGGTATTATATCATTTGGAATTAGGTCTGATTTATTTTTATTTTTCATAAAATCTATCATGATGTCTACAATACGCAATTGTGTTTCAGTCTCTACCAAATTTTTCTCAAAAGCAGATATGTTTTCTAAATAAATCCCTGCATTGGCTTTGATGTCTGTTAATTTATTCATTTTTTTAAACCCCTCAACAGAACCTTCTACAGAACCTAATTCCATAGAAATAATTTCCAATCGTTTTTTTATAAATTCCTGAGTGTTTTCAGAAATTTTATTTTTGTCTTTTATTGCCTCTTCATTATATATAGTGACAATTGTATTTAAGAAATCTTCCGCTTTCTCAGGTACAGGATCAATAAAAGATAAATTCACAACACTTGTAGTTTTACTAAAAGCTTCAACCAGAAAACCACTGTTATAAGTATTGGTAATATCTATAATTGGATTGTATTTTACATTATAAGTAAAGCCCACTAGATTTTGTAAATCAAATTGGGGTAGTTTATTAAATACCACTTTTGCTTCCCCAATTACAATTGGAATTCCAAAATTAAAATCCCCTAAATTTTTTCCGTTTAAATCGACTAAATTAAAAGTTTTAGAAGTCAAAATTTTAATTGTGAAAATATTAGCTGAATTATAAAATTTTTGAGAAGCATTTAAGATGTCTAATTCAAATGGTTTTTTATCATATACTTCTGTCTCTTTAATGTTTCCCGAAAAGAAATAGGAAATATCTAAATGTAGTTTTTTTACAGTTTTGGCAACCAAAGTTCTAGATTTTAAAATTACGATTTCATTATCCACATTATTTTTCACTCCAGTAGTCAAACCCATATCTTGAAAAGCACTTAATTCCGATTTTAAACTACCTTTGTTTTCATCTCTTACCAATATTGCAGAAGTAGCTTTGTACATTGGGGTAGTATATCGTAAGTAGATATTAACCGATAAAAGACTTATTATAGCTCCAATTAAAAACCATTTCCAATTTATTAGATAGGGGAAAACCATTTCTAATAATCCTACATTTGACGATTCTTGTTCCGTAAAATTTTGATCTTGCATGTTTAATTATTTAATTAGTAATACTAGAATGGTAGCCAAAACAGAAACAGCACTTAAAAAAAGTGAGGCATTTGGCCCAACTACTGAAGCATTAATTCTAGTTTTATTAGGTTCAACAACCACTACATCATTTTGAGTCAAGTAGTAATAAGGAGAACTTACAAATTCAGACTTTGTAATATCAACCCTATCATAGGTTTTTACGCCATTATTTTCACGAATAATCAAAATATTGTTTCGCTTTCCGTAAATGGTCAAATCGCCAGCATTACTAATTGCCTCTAAAAGCGTCACCCTTTCGCTACTAACAGAAAAACTTCCCGGACGGTTCACTTCTCCCAAAACAGAAATTTTAAAATTTAAAATTCTCAAATTAATTCCAGGATTTTTAATGTATTCTGATATCAAACCAGATAATTTTGCACTTGCTTCTCTTGTACTAAGTCCACCTAATTTTACTTTGCCAATTACTGGGAAATCTATATCTCCTTTGTTATCAATAAGATACGTTTTAATCCCGTTTTGGTTGTTTCCGATTTCATAATTGCCTTGAATTTGAGGCATGTTAAAAGGAATTGTATTTTCAGGATTCTCTGCGGATATGATAATGCTTAGCAAATCATCTGCTTGTAGTTTGGGTTCGTAAGCTGCATTTTTACTTTCGGTTTTAGAAGCATTGGCATCTTGAAGGTACACTAACTTTGAACTAGAAGTGCAAGATGTAAGGACTCTAAAAAAGAGTAGTAACAGGAATACATTTTTGAATTTAGTAATCATAATAAAAAATGAGAGATGTAACTATATTTATCAAGAATTTACTTATTGCTATAAATAACTTGATTGAATATAATTGGGTTAAATAACACAGCCGTTTGCTATGCTTAAAAAAATTAAGAAACTGTTTTTAGTGCAATTTATAATCGCATTCAAGAAGAGAACCAATAGAAAAACTAATAATGTCAAAATGACTTTGAAGTATTTTCATTATCAAACTCAATGGAACTTTTTATTTTGCTATTGAGACGATCCATTCTGTCTAATTGTTTCTTTTGAACTTTGTTTTTTATATAAAAACGATAGAGTTCTTTACCTATAAAAAACGAGGCCAAAGAAATACCCGAAAGCAAACCAGCAAAGTAATACGTAATAATCATAAGGTATGTATTTAAGTTAAAAGGCGTTTTCATCCCCTTTCAGGGCAATAATTATTGTCAATGCACAAATTTTTAAGTCTTTTATCAAACTCCAATTTTGTAAATAATCTATATCCGCATTCACGCGGCGTTTCATGTCGGATACTTTTTTGGTTTCTCCTCGATAGCCTGAAACTTGTGCCAATCCAGTTATACCTGGTTTTACAAAATGGCGAACCATAAAATTACTTATCAAATCATTGTAATCCTTAGTATGTTTGAGCATGTGAGGCCTTGGTCCAACAACACTCATGTCACCAAAAAGCACATTGACAAACTGTGGCAATTCGTCAATACTGGTTCGACGAATGAATTTTCCTATGGCGGTAACTCTTTGATCTCCTTTTTGTGCTTGTTGGCTATCACTGATTCCATTCATTTTCATGCTTCGGAATTTGTAACACCAAAAGGATTCATTTTTTTTCCCTGTTCGCAATTGTTTAAATATTATGGGACCTTTGCTTTGTTTTTTTATAATAAGACCAATAATTGGGTACAACCACGACATCACAAAAATGATTACTAACAGACTAAAAAAAATATCAAACGCTCTCTTTGTCAATCGATTATAAGCATCTTGAAGAGGCTCATGTCTTGGTTTGATAACATGAAAATTATCGAAATTACTTGTGCTAATTTGAGCTGTTGAAATCATTGAAAAATCAGGGACAAATTTTAACCGCATGCAATAATTATCAGCTAATTCGAAATATTTTTTTAAATCAATTATATAATGAGGTGGGGCCACAACATATAATTCTTGAATGTTTTGAGTTGAAGCCTTGTCTATGGCTTTTGAAAGTGCTGCACTAAATACTTTTTTGCTCTTATAAACTACTTGAGAAGTATCGTCTACAATTCCCAAAAAATTAATTGAATAATTATTGATTTCAAGTTGTGAAGCCAGTTGGATACTGGTTTTATTGAATCCCCAAATCGCAACATTAAACATTTGTTTTTGCCACCTTTTGAGATTTGTGATTATAATGGTAAAAATAATACGCGAAATCAGAAAATAGAAAAGCAATAAACTTAACATCAATAAATTAGCTTTTATTCCTATATGGTATTGTGAGCTTCCTTGAAAAGCTAAAAAATAGGCTTGCCAAAAAATACAATACAATAAAAAAGTACGCCATGAGGTTCGGTAAAAAGCTTCTAAACCAAACAATCTATCCATTCGGTAAAGTCCTAGAAATAAAGAACAAATAATCCATGAAACAATTGCTACATTCATGATATTGTCTAAAACTATTTTATTCCAATCTATGGCATCGTCTTTTGCAAAATTCAAAAACAAAACCACACCAATTCCTATTGCCAATAAATCAGCAATAAGGCAGGAAATAATGAAGGTAAATTTGTGACGGTTACGCATTTTTTGTACTAGATATTTTGAATAATAATTTTGTAAAATCAAAGAGGAAAATGCCTAAAACACTTCCCATTATTCCAAATAGCAAATCCATATTATCTGGGTGGCGACTTGGAATAAAAAATTGACCTGTTTCTGCAACACTTACTGTAGTTACAGCTATTAAGATGTTTACTATTCTGGGATTTATTTTTTTTCTACTTCGCTTTTTTGGCGCTATTAACGTCCATACTTCTAATAAAAAACCAAGACCCACAAAAGGAACTGCCGTGCGCAAATTGAAGTATATGTTGCTCCACTTTCGAAGCCAAAGTGGCAAATAATTTTCTGAAGCTAGGCTAGGGCTTGGTATCCATGAATAATATAATATTGCCAAAACAACTATTAAAATAAAAGTAAAAACCACTGTTTTTATTATAATTACATCCTTCTTCACTATTCCTTTTTGCCTATTAAGTGTTTTTGATAAATATATTCTATAATTTAGAAGAAGGATAAACTCTCGAAAAAATATTAAAATTAAACTATTTTATATACTGTTTTAAAGCAATTATTTTTTTTTGAAACACTACTCTAAAAGCAGATAATTCATGGTGTTTATATATTTCATAGTCTTCTAACAATACTTCAAATGCTCTTTTGGAACTGGTACTCATCCCCCCCATACGCATTTTTACTATATATTCATTCAAATAAGTCATCCTTATTTTATACTTATACAAATAGCGTAAAAGGAATTCAGTGTCGGAAGCAATCTTGAAATCCAGATTGTAATCCCCAAATTTCTCGATGCAAGTTTTCTTTAAATACACCGTTGGATGCAAAGGCAACCAGCCTGATTTTACTTTTTTCAAACTGTAAGCTCCTCCGATACGATTTCTAATTATCCGTTCTTGATCGTCATTAGACACATAAATACCATTACCGTAAATGCCATCGGTATTAGGATTGTTTTGAAATGCCGATACTATTTTTGTAACTACTGTTGCATCATAAAATTCATCGTCAGAATGCATTAAACCAATTACATCTCCCGTAGCAACTTTCATCCCTTTATTGAGTGCATCGTACATTCCTTTGTCAGGTTCTGAGATAAATGTGCTGATTTTATCTGCATAAGAATTGACAATGCCTTTGGTGCCATCCGTAGAATTCCCATCGATGATAATATATTCGATATTGGGATAATCTTGCAACAAAACACTTTCAATAGCTTTTGCAATTGTGGCTTTACGGTTGTAACAAATAGTGATTATTGAGATGCGCATATTGGTTTGATGAAATAATATTAAAGGTCTATTTGATAATTCTTTTTTACAAAATTTTTTATTAATAAAACATCATCCCCACAGTTTTTCTTGATTTCGTATATTTTGGCATCAACTAAAGTTCGGTACCACCAACCTTGAAGGAAGTGCCATAAAAATGCTTCCTTACCTTCTGTAAATCCTAATTTATAAAAATATCTGTATAGAAAAAAGTAGAAAGAACGCCAAAAAAGCGGCATTTTAGAATATTTTATTTTCTTTCGCCTTTTTTCTTCTGCGTCAATCGACATTGAATAATCCGAAGAATCCTTTTCTGACGGAAGAAAATTGTATTCAATATTTAGTATATCAATTGCCTCTCTAATTGAGTATTGATTGTGTTTTTGAGTCCACCACCCTATATTATTTAAGTTATGATCGCAAAAACCATTGTCGAAAATAATTGCTTTCCCTTCACTAATTTTGATATGTTCGTCCATCCACCGCTCTTCACATTGCGCTTTACCATATTTAAAGAGTCTTAATAAATTCATTTTACCAATTCCTCTTTTTACATATTGATTTAGAAAAAACCTCCTCAAAGGAAAAACTATCCCAGAAACTACAGTATCAATAGAAGGTAATTTTTGATTTATTTCATCAATTAATTCATCCGTTAAATATTCATCTGCATCTAGTCTGAAAACCCATTCTGTTGTAATTGGTAAATTATTTAAACCCCAATTAAATTGCTTTGCATAATTATTTTCCCATTTGTTTTGAAACACTATTGCGCCAAGATTTTCCGATATTATTACCGTAGCATCTGTTGAAAAAGAATCAACAACATAGATTGTCTTTGCAATTTTTTTTGCATTGACAATACAACGTTCAATGTGTTTCTCTTCATTGTAAGTAAGTATTATTACCGAAATGTCTAACATATCAAAAATTTATTTTTCTATTTTTTATAAATTTTGCTGGATTACCTCCCACCACTGTCCAGTCGTCAATGCTTTTAAATACTGCTGCTCTGGCTCCAACAATTGCTCCCTCACCAATTATTACATTACTCATTATAAACGCTTCAGCTGCGACCCAGACAAAATCTTTAATAATAATAACACCATGAATAAAGGGTGTATTTATTGATGTTATTTCATGTGTAGCACTACATAAATAAGTTCTCTGAGAAATAGTAACTTTATTACCAATTATCGTTTTCCCGAAATGTAATTTCACTTCTGGTCCTAGAGTAGAATGTGAACCCATCGACAAGCTTCTTGGCGAAGGAATATAAACTGAGGAATGAACTACACTATGTTTTCCAATTTTAGATCCAAAACTTTTTAATACAAAAACACGCCATGGATTGAATAATGATAAAGAAAAAGGTCTGAATAAAAATAGAGATACGATTCGCCAAATCAGTCTATAAATTTTATCCGATTTAGGAATGGTATCAATATATTTTGGAATTTCTCTTTGCACTACAATCCTTTTAATGTTTGAACAAATTGGTTGGAACAAACCGCTACATCAAATTTATTGGCATACGTTTCAAAAGCCGCTTTCCCCTTTATAACAAGGCTTTTTTCATCTTGAGACGCAATTGCTTTTAATTGCTCTTGAATATTTTGTACTGACACCGAATCAAGAATCCATCCACCGTTACCCAAATCTATTTCGCGCCAAATATTAATGTTTTTTGAAATCAATACTGGTTTACTACAGGCCATTGCCTCAACAATAGCAATTCCAAAATTTTCTTGATGGCTTGGCAAGACATAGGCTTCACATCCATAAAAAGCGCCCCATTTGCTATCTGAAGTTATCATTCCAGAGAAATGAATCTTAGGGTTTGACTTTGCTTTGATTACCATTTCTTCAGCATAAGCAGTGTCTATTGGACCTGCTATAACTAAATCTGGAACATTTGCATTTTCCTGTGTTACTTTTATATAGGCATCAATCAATACATCAATTCCTTTTTTAGGGTGAATCCTGCTAATAAAAAGCCAGTATTCTTTATTTTTAATTTGAGGACAACTTTTTTCAAAAGCTGCTTTCATACTCAAATTGAACTGAGGCGGCCTTTGAATACCAAAACCTACATTCAGTTCTTTTTTAGGTTTATAGCCCTTAAAGGTAGTTCTGGCAAGTAATAGTTCTTCTTCACAAGTAAAAAATAAAGCATCCGCCGCATTTATCGCTCTGTTTTCTGTAAGTTTCCAAACTACTTCATTTCGCAATGCTTTCCATTTACGACTTCCTGCCTTTTGGAAATAAGGATCTAACATTCCGTGTGGCATAACAACCACTTTTGGAGTTTTTTTATGTGCTTTTTTTAGTTTTTTTATTGCGCTAAAAACAGCATAATTCTGATATTGCCAAATACCGTGAACTACTAAACAGTCAAAATACATGCAGTTTTCTAGTAACCAACTGTATAGAGAAGCATTGTATTGAAAGCTTGTTTTCCCTTTACCTAATTTATGAATCGGAAATGGGTCTGTAATTCCGTAATCATCGGTAATGTCGTCCATTGTTACCACCGTAGCAACTACTCCTAGTGAAGTATTGTATGTGCTTAAATTTCGAATTCCTTGAGAAACGCCCCCTCCTTTTGGGTCCATCGAAGCAATTACGTGAAGTAGTTTCATTTTTATTTTTAAACTATTATACTCTACCTCCAACTAAATTGGAATATATTTTTGGCGCTTTATTTCTGAATACTAAGCCAATAAGAACCGCTATAAGAACAAATAACAAAGGCGAAATCAAATATGAAATTAGGTAACCCATTGAATTTTTTCCTAAGACAGTAACGATTATTTTTCGAACAATATTTAAGGTTGGTTCATGAAACAAATAGATAAAAAACGTAAAACTACACGCAATTTCTAACCATTTATAATTTGAAACATTAAAACTATTTTTTACTAAACTATCATAGGTAAGCCAAATACTGCTTATTCCTAATAAAATAATTAATGGATAAATGGCTCCAAAAAATGTACCTCCCACAATTTCTTCACAAATCGACAAGCATAAATATGTAAGAAAAATAACGATTCCAATCAACCGTTTTTTAAATACTAATTTAGAATTATTTACAGCTAAAACGCCCCCTAAAGCAAACCATAATAGGGACGTAAATAATGTTGTAGGCACAGCTGAATTCAAAGTGAAATACTGGTTAAAAGGAATAAAAGACAGTAAAAAAAGCAATAAAAACCCCCAATATTTCATGTATTTAAATAGGTAAAACAGAATCGGTGAGATTGCAACTACTATTATTAAATCCCTTAAGAACCATAATTGAAATGCCATTGGTGAAGTTCCCTGGTCAACCATCCAAAACACATTTTTAATAAAATCATCCCAAGGAAGATTATAATAGCGAATTACACCACCATTAAAATATTTCCTACTTCCAGGCAGTTTAGCTATTAAATAGAGAACCGCTGCAAAAAAAATACAACCGTATAAATAAGGAGGTATTAAGGAATGTATTCTTGAATTTATTTTTTTTCTAATCGTTGTAATTTGATTGTTTGTGTTTAGAAAAAAAAGATATCCTGAAAAACAAAAAAACAAAGGAACTGCTAGCCTGCCAATATAATTACTCAACAATTGTTGTACAAAATAATTCAGCTTCATCCCTTCTATTTCCTCTTGATGAAAACCAGAATGGATATACAATACACTTATAATCAAAAAAAATGATACAATTTTTATTTTTGTGCTTAGGTATGGTGTCATTATTAAAATCCTACAATTAAATTTACTAATTGATACAAATTTGTATTACTTTTATTATTGCTGATTTTTGAACTAATTATTATATTAAATATCCATAATATTTTTACTAGTTATTTTTTAAAATTACTGATATTTCTTTCCAAAAAGGATGACATTTAATCTATCAGGAATAACATTGATAAAATGCAAAAAAAAATAATAAACCGAAGCATTAATTATTCCATATTGATGTCTTTTGGAATAAAAATTAATTCTAGGATTTGAACCTAGTGGAGAATATAATCTTTTAAAACGCTTTAAGAACGAAGATTTATTTAATCGTACTCGACAAAAGTCATTTTTTTCACCACAAGCCACTGCGGTTCTTGTAGTAAAAACACCGATTCCTTTTCTAATTGCTCTCCAGCCATAATCAACGTCTCCTAAATCGTGATGAAAATAGGGGTCTAGATTCCCCATTTTTAAAAACACATCTTTCGGAACGAGCACGACATTACCGTTCATATTTGCTATTGGGTTAAGAATCCCATTAGCTTCTATTAGCCGCTTGTTTATATCAGTACCTCCATATATTGTTTCCTTTTCTACAGATTCAATTATACCAGAAATAATAGCATTATTGTAATTTTTTTGAGAACAATAAAATAATTCCTTGAAACAGTTTTCATAAAGTACTACATCGTCATTAAGCCATAAATAATAATCATAACTCTTTTGGGAGGCTACTTGCCAAGCCAAATGCATTCCTCTATTCCAAAATAAATTTCCATTTCCAGAAATTATTTGCACCTGTGGAAATTGAACCACTACTGCGTCAGCCGTTCCATCTGTTGAACCATCGTCTACAAGATAAACACTAACATCTTTGTTAATACGAAACAATTGTTCCAAACAAGCTAAAGTGTTTGTCTTTCTATTAAAACACGTTAAAAGGACTGCTGTTTTTTTCAACTCAAAAAATTATTATACTATTATTATTTATTAGTTTTTACATAACTTTAAAATACATCCACCCCAAGAATAACCTACACCAAAACCTGCCAATAATATTTTATTAAAATCTCTAAAACCATTTCTATCTTGTATTCTAGCCAAAGCAATAGGAATGGTAGATGAAACTGTATTTCCAATGTCTTCCATATCAATATAAAATCGATCTTTTCTTATATCACAGACCTTTCTTAAGGTATTTAACATAAATGTATTAGCCTGATGAAAGACAAATAAATCAATTTCATCTTTTTTAATATTATTTTTTTGCAAAGTATCAAAAACTAATATTGGAACAGCTTCCAAAGTAAAATTAAAAATTTTGGAACCATTCATAAAAAGGTGATTTGGCGAATTTGAAAACTCACTTTTTACATCCGATTCACTAGTATATGTTGGATTTCGAGAACCACCACTTTGAATAATTAAATCATTAGCACCCCTTCCATCAGTTCCTAAAACAAAATCACCAATTTCTGCAAAACCTTCTGTTGTAATTAAAGTAGCTGTTGCTCCGTCACCAAAAATAGATTGGTTTCCTTTGTCACTTGGATGAATATGCTTAGTGTATGTTTCGGCTGTTAGTAACAATACATTTTTTGCTATTTTCCCATAAATAAGCCCTTTAGCTAATGAAAGACCATACACATAGCCTGAACAACCAAGGTTAAAATCTAATGCTCCAGCTGTAATTGGTATTCCTAATTTATCTTGAATAATGCAGGAAGTAGTTGGTAATAGATAGTCTGGACTTTGTGTACAAAATAAAATAAAATCTATTGAATCAGGAGTTATTGAAAAATCTTCAAAAAGTTTTATTGCGGCTTTTACCGCCATATCTCCAGCCGTTTCTCCTACACCAGATATATGTCTTTGATTAACCCCTATTTTATTTGAAATCTTTTCAATATCCCATTCTGGAAATTTTTCAACTAATTCTTTATTAGTTAACAATTCACTTGGCAAATAATAAGATATACTATTAATAAATGCTTTCATTTATATTTATATTTATATTTATTTTAATGTTAAGCCTCCATCTAAAAGAATATCGGATCCAGTTACCCATTTAGAAGCATCTGACAAAAGATAAATAACCGCAAAAGCTACATCTTCAGGATTACCATAACCAAATGGATACCTTTTTTCATCTTCCAATAGTTGATTTTCATCAACATCAATTTTAGACAAAAGAGGTGTTTTAATCATACCTGGAGAAATTATGTTTACTCTTGTTTTTTGAGAAGTTAATTCAAGTGCCAAAACTTTAGAATAAGCAGTTATGGCGCCTTTTGAAGCGCTATATGCAGCATTGCCATATTCAGCAACCAATCCGGATGCAGTGGAAGAAATGAACACAAGCGAAGCATTTTTATTTATTTTCTTTTTGCTTAATAATTGTTGATTCAAGTTAACGGTTGCGAAAAAATTTGTCTCAAAAACTTCATCAATTTCATGTCTTAATAAAAATCTAGTCATTGTTGTTTTTTGTGTTCCTGCGCAAAAAACTATTCCGTCTAATTTAGAGAGTCCATTAACATAGTCTGATACTTCATTAGAATTATTTAAATCTAATTCTTTCAAGGAATGGCCTTCTCCTAAAAGCAATGACATTGTTTCAAGTAGACGATTTGAATTTCGACCTAATATGATTAATCTAGCTCCCATTCTCGAACTTTCAATTGCAACAGACTTACCTATTCCAGAAGATGCTCCTGTGACCAGAATTGTTTTCCCAACTAATGAAAATGGATTATTTAAACTTATCATTTTATTGAAATGTAATTGAATAAATCTTGAACTGTATCTGACTTTACTAATTCAACATTTGTCACATTTATTCCATATTCAGTTTTGATGAATCCAATTATTAACATTGCCATTATTGAGTCCCATTCATCTAAGTCTTTATAAATTGTATTTGATTTAATTTCACTAGAATCCGTATTATCAAATTGATCTGCAAATTTTGCCGTAAAATTTTCTAAGTTCATGATGTAAATATTTATTAGTTAAGAAATTCCTTTATTTCGTTTATTCTATTAATGAAGTATTTATTGTAGTTTTTTTCTAAAATTGAAGATGGTAGTCTTTCAGTTTCTGAGTATAGTATTTTTTCATGTGCCAAAACTTCTTCAGGCGTAAATTTGAAACCAACAATTTTTGATGGATTCCCTGTTACAATTGCGTAAGGAGGTACACTTTTTCTACAAACAGACCCCGCTCCAACAATAGCGCCTCTTCCGATTGTAACTCCAGATAGTAATGTCACATTTGCCCCTAACCAAACGTCTTCTTCTACAACAACATCTTTAGCAGTTTCTTCTTTGTTCATTAAAGATTTAAAAAAAACACCAACTTGAAAAGTATGGTTACTAGTAATAACGGTCAATCCCTCAGCAGCTCCCGAATTTTTTTTCATTACAAATTTAGCCCAGACAGAAATAATTAATGCATTACTAAAAATATTGGTATTTTCATACATATAAATATTTTCAATACCTTTTATGATCGAAGGTCGAGAAATTTGAACGTTCTTCCCCCTATATCCCAATTTACTCCTTTTGATATCACAATATCTTATTTTAAATGATATTATAGTATTCCTTATATTTTTAATTAAATCTAAAATCATATTTATTTGTGCTTTTTTACCAATAACAAGCGTCATCAATTTTATTAGATGTTTTTGGTGTATCTACTTCAAGGGGTTTAATCCAATTTTCATTATATAAACTAACGTAAGAGTTTGCCATTAATCCCTTGTAAGATTTAAATGCTTCTATTCCATATTTTGGATCATCCCATCTTTTACCTTTTATTCCAAAAAGTAATTGTAATCCTCCTCCAATATGGAATGCTTTTTTACCCATTCTCTTAACATGCGCTGCCAAAGGCAAACCGTATGCACCGCATCCTAAAATGCAAATGTCAAAATCAATTGCATCAATTTGATTTTCCATTTGTCTGAGTGCTTCAAACCAATCTTTGAAGTTTGGTCTAATTCCTGCAGCCGATTGAATTGCTTTTAGTGTTATCAATTCAAATTCAGGCAATACATCAGGATGTTTGAAGAGTTGTTCCCTTATTTTGTATTGGTTTTGTATGGTTTCTTCAAATGGATGAACTATTAATACTTTTTTTCCTTTCAAGGCACGAGTCCAGGGATTTTCCACAAAGAAGGGATATAATGTTTCCAAATGCAAGTTGGCTATATTTTGTTTCAAAGGCATGAATTTTTCATAATACTGAAAAGAACCCAAAAGATCTATTAATGGAATATCTTCTAAGTAACGTTTAGAAAAATTAATTGAAGTAATTTCATTGGGAGGAAATACCCCAGAATATACGTCTAAAAAGTAAAAGTTATCCGTATTCCACCATGGCAAATGTGTTTTATCGGAAATATAATTCCAAATTTTTAATAAAAATGGTTTGTCTTGAATTGTACACAAATAGTTGTTGATTGTGATAAGTTCTGTTGTTCCGAATCTGGCAATCATACAGGGTTCTTCTGCAACCAACAATTTATAAATCTTATCATTTGCTGACTGTCTGTTAAAATCGCAATCTGGATTTATGAATTTTTTATTTGTAATAACTTGAAAAATCTTTTTAAGAGATTTTAAAAATAAATTTTGTAATTTCATAAAGCTAATCATATTTTTTTTGCGAATAAAAAGGATTCTATATATCTAACAAATTTCATTGTCAGAATAAATAAAACTATATATTCGATGTAACCCCTAAGAATGAGTCTAAATTCATATATATAGACATGTCTATCGTTAAAATTATTTACAATTAATATTAACATCATAAAGAATAAGTACGAGAAGATTATTTTGCCGTTATTAATATTTACAAAAGAATCAAACATATAAAATAGGATAACAAAAACAGGTACAATTATTAATAAATACCAATAACCAAATATTGCCATACCCAAACCGGGCATTGTTCCAATTATAGCACAACCTTTAACTGCTGGATCATTAACTGATAAACTATATAAATAGTCTGTAAATGAAAACGCTTCTATTTCTACTTTTTTTTCAAAACTCATACCGAAATTTCCAATAATTGCATTGGGTAAAGAAGCTATTATTTTATCATATAACATTTCTTGCATTTTTGGATTTTGATATCCAATATGTTGAGCATTATATAGGCAATTATCTGAAATTTTTAAATTTACAAATCTATTAAGAAATAAATTCTGCAGGTAATCTTCGTTCCATTTTTTAAAAGTATATTCATCTGTATCAACTGCAAGACCTCCTATATCTTTTATTTTTTGAATACTTTTTTTATCCTGAAAAACTGAAATTGTTTTACCTATAAATTCAGTAGTTGATAATTTGCCTCTATCTCCTCTCACGATAACCATTGTAATTCCTAAATCAACCAGAGGACCAATACTAACAAATAAAATAAGTCCAAATATTATCATCCGCTTAATCGTTAATAATCTTTTAAAATCATAATATCCAAATAATACTCCAATAACAAATACTAAAAAAAATGTTGAGATTCCAGTAAATAAAATAGTTCTCATGTTACTCACCAGAGCAATAATTAGAACTAAACAGGAATAAATAATAATTTTAACAATTAAACTTGCATTTACTTTTTCAGTTTTTAAATTTCTAAGTTTTCTAAATGGTATAATTACAGGCATCCATAAAAAAGGAATAAAAAAACCCGCAATGTAATATAATAACCCCCTATCAATATGTTCCTTCTGATTTGCTCCAAAAATAAAGTAATTATAAAAACTCGCAAATAATCCAAGAAACGAACTAATCCAAATAATTCGATCTGAAGGCGATTTATAAAAATCAGTTTGAACTAATATATTTCTAAATACATTTTTCCTATTCGATAAACTTATATATAATTTGTACGTAAAAACTATAATTGTAACAAATAGGAAGTGATGCCAAAAAGTTAGCATTGGTACAACTAAATTATAGGTAACTTCTTTTAACTCAAATAATGTTAAAGGCAATGGCAATATATAATGAAATAAAGCTAAACCAAAAATCATTAAAAATGAAACTGGATAATTTATCATATTATAATTTGTCAAAACTACCGTTTTAATTAGTAGCCAACCATATAGTAATACTACCGATGCTAATATATTTGGAATACTAAAAAAAAAAATCATTTCTAATGCAACTGACACAAGCAAAACATTTGTTGTTATCTTTTTAAAAATATCAAGCTGCGTATTCATCTTAAAACTAATTTATTTTTTTTAAATTTTCATCATATCTTTTGCCATAAGCCTTCCATGAAAGATTATCAAGAATCACATTATCAGCATAAGATCTTAAACCTGTTTGAGTTTTCGCTAACTCTAAAGCACTATTAATACAACTTGAAAGTTCGTTTATTGATAGTTCTTTCATCTCTATTATCCATTTTTTTTCATCTAAAAATTCGCGAATATCTCTACCACCACTATCTTTTGAGCAAACTATCGGTAACCCACTAGCCAATGCTTGTGATTGTACCATGGCTAAACCTTCAGCTCTTGAAGGCAATACAAACACCTTTGCTTTAGCATAATAATGTGTTAATTGGATTTGATCTACAGGATCAATATGAGTCATGTTTCTTAGTTTTGGAAAAGGCAAATCACTCAAGGCTCCCACATGCAAAAAACTCAATTCAGATGTTTCAAAAAATGAGGCCAATAAATCGCACCCCTTTACAAAACCCCATGTACCCACCATAATTACATCGTAAGAATTTTGCTCTAACTGAGTTGGCTTAAACATGGACAAGTCAACACCATAAGGATTTTGGAGTAATTTTTCTTTATTAATACCTTTTGCAATAAAACTCTGTATTACATGATTTGAAGCTACCGAAATGTAATCTGCATATTCATAACCATTCAAAGAGCGGTTTGTAAAATAAGCTACTTTCAATATAGCTTCCTCTCTTAGAATTATTTCATTTTGTTTTTCAATATGTTTGCTTCCCCACTCTAAAATGGTCACAGCATTAAATTTATTTTTGGCTGACTTTAATGAGTCTTTGTAAACGGTTCCCAATGCAATGTAAACATCACATGGTTTCATAAATAAAGAAAGGTAAGTATCTAAGGCACTATTTAGTAATCGTATGGTCCATGAGGTTTCTTTAACTAATTTTAAAAGTGTTAAAAATGGAAACATTTTATAAAAAAGTGAAAAACTATTTTTCGCTTTTAATCCATACTTCATGGCTCTTTTGGTAGGTACATAAGAATAGAAACGTACCTCATGACCTAGATTTTCTAGCTCTCTTGCTAAATCCAATAAATGAAATCGGTGTGAAGTGGCAATATTTATTTTCATACTAATTTTTTGGTGGTTTTTTTTAAATTATTGTGGTGGTTAGGTTAAATATTAATTACTTAAAAAAATTGGAATAAAAGTCCCGAGTTGAATATTTCAATTTCTCCAAATAGAGCTAGTAAGGAAATCAATAAGTCGTTTTTTGACACTTTGTGAAAATTAAGAAGAAATGAATTCGATTTACTGAGGTTCATCACCCTCTTTAAATTATCATCGTATCTTTTGCCATATGCTTTCCAAGTAAGATGCTCTTTAATGTTTTCTCCTCCATAGGATCGAAGTCCTTTTTGTTTGTCTGATAATTCTAATGCTTTATTTATACAAATGGATAATTCGTTTAAACTTAAATTTTCCATTTCTATGACCCATTTTTTATCAATTAAATAATTTCTTAAATCCCTACCACCAGAATCTTTAGAACACACCATTGGCAAACCGCTTGCCAGAGCTTGTGACTGAACCATTGCTAAACCTTCGGCTCTTGAGGGCAAAACAAATATCTTTGCTTTAGCATAATAATATGTCAATTGGGTTTGATCAACGGGATCAACATGGGTCATGTTTTTAAATTTTGGGAAGCGAATGTCTCCTATCGCTCCCACATGTAAAAAACTCAACTTCGATTTCTCGAAAAAAGTAGCTAATAGATCACAACCTTTGGCATAGCTCCACGTACCTACCATTATTACATCGTAGGGATTTTGAACTAAATGAGTTGGCATGAACATTGACAAATCTACTCCGTAAGGATTTTGAATTAATTTTTCTTTTGGAATCCCACGATCTAAAAAACTTTGCATTACATGATCAGATGCAACAGCAATATAATCGGCAAATTCATATCCTTGTAGAGAGCGTTTTGTAAAATAAGACTTGTTTTGAGTTGAATCTGAAGTCATCAAAATTCGATTTTCTTCTTCAATATGCTTGCTACCCCACTCTAAAATTGTTACTGCATCAAATTTCTTTTTTGCAGTCTTTAATGAATTTTTATAAACGGTACCTAAGGCAATATAAACATCACATGGTTTCATGAAAATTGATAAGTAAATATCTAATACTTTATTGAGCAATCCAACTGACCAAGAAGCATTACCCGATAGTTTAACAAACGCTAAAAATGGTATCATGACATAAAATAAAGAAAAACTATTTTCTCTTTTTAAACCATATTTCAATGCTCTTTTAGTAGGAACATAAGAGTAGAATCTGACTTCATGACCCAATTCTTCTAATTCTCTTGCCAAGTCCAGCACATGAAATCGATGAGTAGCCGCAATATTTATTTTCATTTTTATTTTTTGTATTTAATTTTAAATTATTAAATAAACTGAATTTATTATCTTTTTTTCCAAGTAGCTTTATATATCATTAAATCACCCCCTAATAGTGACGGAACTATTAAATCGCTATGCACTTGTTTTCGCATTTTAATAAATTCGGCAGGACTTCCACTAACAACCTGCATGGCTTCTACATTTTTCACTACTAAAGAACCACCCCCACAAACAGCACCAAATCCTATTTTCCTACAAGAAGGCAAAATAAAAACTCTTGTAGCTAACCAAGCGTAATCTTCAATAATGATTCCGTAAGGTTTAAAAACCCAATCAAGTGAATCAATATCATGGCTACAAGTCATTATTTCTACTCCTGAACCAATAATTACGTTACTTCCAATCGTAACTTTAGCACGCATGTCTATTAAATCTGTTTGAATTGATGAATTTGACCCAATTGTTAAATTACTATTGGCTTTTTTAGCTAATGCAATAGAAAATACTGAATTAACTCCTACAGTTGCTCCATTTTTTCTTGCTATGTAACGTGCATAAGAACATTTCAAATGTTTTTCCAACCGGGCTAAAAAGCCGATATAATATTTAGCCAAGTTTCTTCTTTCAATATCTTTTTCATATTCTGTTTTACTCATGGCCTATTTAAAATTTGCTTTGCTTTGAGATTGATAAATTAATTTTCCAATTTATTCAACACTACAAAAGAATAAATAGAATGCATCATTACTAATATTGCAGATACAATAATGTTTAAAAATAACACACCATATAAACTTCCAATGTTCAAAGTATAAGCGCAAATTGAAATTGAAACTATATTGATTGAGATATTAATAATTGGATTTAATACCCATCCTCTTCCTCTACACATAGTATAAATCACGTTTTCAACTATATTTAAATACAAGATGATAATTGCAAGTACTAATTCATTTTCTAAATTGGCATAGTTAATACCTAATAACCAAATTATTTGACTATTTAATAGCCATGTAAAAAAAACGATTATTAAACCAATTCCAAATAATAGAAATTGGATTTTGATCATGTTCGCTTTTAGTTTTTTTTTATCCTCCTCCATCCTTGAAAAACGAGGTATTATGATTGTATTGAACAAAACATTAAATAAGGCTAAAACAGCTCCTATTCTAAACAAAGCACCAACTTGAGCAATTGCATTTGCAGAACCAACAACAGATAATATCCAGACAGTAATTTGAACAGAAAAAATATTATAAATATCTCCTGGCAAAATTCGCTTTACCATTCGAATTATATTTTTCTTTACATCACTATTCTCATGTTGATTTGTACTTGCAAATTTATCGGAAATCTTTTTCAGCTTTATGTTAGCAATAATCCGAGGAATCCCGGCGGCAAATATTGCTACTGGAGTAAAAGGTAAAAAGAGAACAGCAGGAATGGTTAAAATCAATCTGCCAAAATTGGCCAACAATTGATTTTTTTGTAATGGCTTTAGATCTTGGTGTAATTTGGGTGCTATTTCAAGTATTGAATCTGATAGATTCGCATAAAAAACTGGAATCAAGGATATGAATATCAACAAAGCATAATACCAACTGGCATTATTGTGTATTAATAGATAAATCAATAATGAACCCGCGATTAAAATACTCCCAACAGCAAATTTTTTTCTTAAATTCAAGCCTGTAACAATTACTGAACCAAGTTTGCTTTTGTCTTGCCAAACCTTACCTCCTTCAGCTATAACTCCAGAAATAATTCCACCATCGGCAAGAATATTCATTGCACCCAACATGGTATTGGCAAGAGTATAAAGAGCATATTCTGTAATAGTAAAGTTTCGAATTATAAAAATTCCACAAATAAAGCCGATAATTTGAATGGTAACTTGCGACCCACCCGTAATAGAAATTAATTTACTCCACTGTACAAAATTATCATACTTAGGATGGGACTTGATTTGGAAAATTTTATAATACATTGAGTATTAATGAATGTTTTTATTATGCTTTTTATTTACTTCCTTCTTTATTAATTTCTACTTGACACCCATTTTCTTCTAATTGAATCAATTGGCGTGTCAAAATATTTAAAAACTAGAAATGAAAATAGGTATGTTATCAATAGATAAAAAATAGTATAGGGTATTCGTTCAATTTTACTAATGTCTTTTATATAATAATTATAGGGAATTGTAAACATCCAATGACTTAGATATAAGACATAAGACATTCCTCCCAAAAACATATCTTTTGAACTACTTTTTCTTAAAACACTATTTGTCAGCATTGGTATTAAGAGAAATGATGAAAAAATATTAAATAGAAAATAATATACATTATTAGTCATTATTAGATTATATAAATTAGGTATTGCATAATGAAGCATTAATACGATAAAAAATAATAAATTGAAACTCATTTCTGTTACATAATTAAATTTAATTTTAGATTTATAAATAGAAACTCCTATTGTAAAAAAAACCAAATACTTTATAATAGATTTAAAAATAAAAATATCAGGTGAAAATATAAAAAGTGACAAAGAAATGGATAAACTAAATATTAGATAAAAAACTCTATTAATTTTATTTTTCATTAAAAGCATTAAAAATGGCAATAATAGATAAAATTGCAATTCAATATCTAATGACCATGCTGGTCCTAAAGGTTGAAAATAGAAATAATTATAACCCAATAAAAAAACATTAGAAAACCAAAATAATATTGTATTAACATTTAAATGAGTTAAAAAATAAAGTGACTCGGGATTATAAAAATAAATAAAAATAAAATTTAATATACTAACTAGATAAAAAACAGGTGCTAAACGCATTATTCTACTTCCATAAAAAACCAATATTGGATTTTTTTTTTTAGAATATTTATTTTCATACATCATTGAAACCCAATAACCGCTTAGTATGAAAAAACAAAAAACCGCTAAAGGTCCCAAAAAAACAAACCTAGTAATGTGGACAATTACTACTAAAGAAGCTAAAAAAAATCGTACCGTTCCAGGTTTAATCATAATAAAGAAATTTTTTTACTCAAAATAATTCAAAGTCGTATAACCACCGTCTTTCAGGTACTGGTCTTTTTGCATCAATTTCAAATCGCTTTGCATCATGTCTTTTACCAAGGCAGCCAAGTCGTATTTGCATTCCCATCCTAGTTTTGTTTTCGCTTTCGTTGGGTCACCAATTAGCAAATCAACTTCGGTTGGTCTAAAATATTTAGGGTCAACTGCTAAAACTTCTGTTCCTATTTCTATTTGAAATTCTGGATTATTACATGCTTTCACATATCCTTTTTCATTAACACCCTCTCCTTTAAATTCTAATTCGATGCCTACTTCTGCAAAACTCATTCGCACAAAATCACGAACGGGCGTTGTTGTGCCCGTTGCTATTACCCAATCTTCGGCTTCGTCTGCTTGCAAAATCATCCACATCATGCGAACATAATCTTTAGCATGTCCCCAGTCACGACGGGCGTCTAGGTTTCCTAAGTATAATTTATCTTGTAATCCTAAGGCAATTTTAGAAGTCGCTCTTGTAATTTTTCTAGTTACAAAAGTCTCACCTCGAATTGGCGATTCGTGATTGAACAAAATTCCATTACAAGCATACATTCCGTAGGCTTCTCGGTAGTTTACTGTAATCCAAAAGGCGTACATTTTTGCTACAGCATAGGGAGAACGAGGATAAAATGGTGTGGTTTCCGATTGAGGTACTTCTTGTACTTTTCCATACAACTCTGATGTAGAAGCTTGGTAGATTCGGGTCTTTTTTTCTAGTCCTAATAAACGAACGGCGTCTAAAATCCGTAATGTTCCTAAACCATCTGCATTTCCTGTATATTCAGGTGTTTCAAAGGAAACGGCAACGTGGCTCATGGCTGCCAAATTGTATATTTCATCTGGCTGAATTTCTTTTATCAATCGGATCAAGTTGGTACTGTCAGTCATGTCACCATAATGTAAAATAAAATTACGGTTTTTTGAATGTGGACCTTGGTACAAATGATCAATTCTATCGGTATTGAATAAAGACGAACGTCTTTTTAACCCATGAACAATGTATCCTTTTTTTAATAAAAATTCGCTTAAGTAGGCTCCGTCTTGTCCAGTTACACCAGTAATAAAGGCTGTTTTTTGTGTTGTACTCATGTTGTTGTTTTAAGGCACAAAAGATTTGTGGCGCAAATGCGCAAATGGTTAAATAAGAATTAAAAAAAAGTAGAGATTGAATCCAAAATCAAAAGTTATGATTAAGGATACCTATGAAATTAGTATATATTACTATACTTTAATTAATATGTAATTTGTTTAAAGTCTTTGATGTTTTCCAAAAACCATGTGTATGTTTTCTGAATTCCTTCTTCTAAATTCACTTGGTGTTTCCACCCTAAAGCATGCATTTTGGAAACATCCATTAATTTTCTTGGGGTTCCATCGGGTTTGGTAGCATCCCAAATAATTTCTCCCTCATGACCTACAATTTTTTGAATGGTTGTAGCCAATTCTTTGATGGTTAAGTCTTCTCCTGTTCCTACATTGTACAAGTAGTCAGGAAGTTTGTTTTCTAACGCAAAAACTACTGCTGCAGCCATATCGTCTACGAATAGGAATTCGCGCATCGGCGTGCCACTTCCCCATAATGTTACAGGTGCATTGTCATTGTG
>CALPQA020000001.1 GCA_943325595.2 Auritidibacter sp. Marseille-P8566 | reverse complement strand
TCAACCAATCGGACCAACTTGCCATACTGGATCAGACACATGCTGGCAGGAAAAGAATGTTGAGAATTATGGTTTTTTATCAAAATTAGAAAACACAATTAAAAGTAGAAAGGAAAATTCAACCTCAGAAAAGAGTTATGTAGCTTCATTATTTGAGTTGGGTATAAATAAAATTGCTCAAAAAGTAGGAGAGGAAGCGGTGGAAGTGATTATTGAAGCGAAAGACAATAATGATGATTTATTTTTAAATGAAAGTGCAGATTTACTATTTCATTATTTAATTTTATTGCAAGCAAAAGGATTTCAGTTACAGGATGTCATTACGGTTTTGAAAGATAGAAATAAAAAGGATTAATTAAAACAATTGAATTTGGCTTTTTAATCGTTCAATTAGCATAGACATAAGTCTTTTATTAAGATTAGAACTATTTTTAGAATAGGTGAAATATTCGTCCATAGTAAACAGACCTATCGTAATACCTTTTAGAATATTTTGAAAATTAATATCTTTTTGGATACTATTTTCAATGAATTGCATTTTCTTTTCAATTGAAAAATTGCTAAAATTCAATTTACTTTTTGAAATGTAGTTTCTGAAAACTTCTAAATAAATATCATTTTGAAGCTTTAATATTGGTCTAAGTGTTTGATTTTGAAAAATTTCGTCTGATAACGTCTCAGAATTTAAAGCTCCTAAAGTTTCCCCTCGAAAGGCTATTATAAATTTATTTCGGTCGTTCATTTTTTTATTTAAAGATAAAAAAAATCCGCTGTAGTACTACAGCGGATTAATTATTATTTATTGTTTTTTATTTTACTTTGAACGTTACTCTTCTAACTAAATTTTTAGCTTCTTTAGAAGTAGGATCCACTGATGTATCTTCTCCTTTAGAAATTACGCTTAATCTTGTAGCATCAATTCCAGCTTTCACTAAAGTGTTTTTTACATTATTAGCTCTTGCTAAAGCTAACTTATCGTTGTATTCACTTTTACCTGTTTCGTCTGCATTTCCATAAATTTCAACAGATGCGCTAGGATTGTTTCTTAAATAAGTCAAAATAAAGTCAATTCCTTCAGTTGAAACATTTGTAGGTTTGGTTTTATTAACATCGAAATAAGTGGTTACAAATCCTTCGTTAATTAAATTTTTAACTAATTTAGAATTAGTCACTTCTGCTTTTCTTTCTTGATCAGCTTTATCGTTATAATTTGTCGTTAAGTATTTTTCTAACTCATCAGGAACGCTATTGTTGTTTAAATCAACCATTCTTCCTTTTGTATCAACAGCTACACCAGCCATTGAATTATTTTCTGCATCTAAATAATCAGGAACACCATCTTTATCTGAATCATTCATCATTGTTTCTAATTCCCCAATTCTTTGTTGCAATCCATCATATTTTTCTTTTACTTTTTGATCTTCTACTTTAGCATAATCGCCATGCGTATTTTGTTTTCCAAAAGAGTAATTTAAACCAACAGTACCGTTAATCATTTTTCCAGTAGCATTATTGGTGTCTAATGATTTATGACCATCCCAAGCTAAGTTTTGTCTGTAATTTGTATACATACTGAAATCCATAATAAAAGCTAATCTATTAGTGATTCTAAATTCAGGAGTAATTCCAAAAACAACACCAATATTATTTTCAGTTATATTATAATTCGATGATCCTCCAATAATATCTGCTGGAGTTTCTAATGTTGGTGTTAATCGAGTATAATTTAGACCTCCGTGAATTAAGAAATTGAATCTTCCTAATTTATCTTGTAAATCAAATAATTGAGCACCATTTATAACGCCTTGTAAATCGAATCTGAAAAGTTCTGTTTCAAAATCTTTGCTTGAAGAACTTTTAAAATTGTTGAATTTATCATAACTAACTCCTGTTTTTAATCCAAATTTAGGAGTTATCATATAACGTAACCCAACATTGAAACTGTTAAATTTCAAACCACCAAGTATTTTATCTTCCATACTAGTGTGGTAACCTGATGTATAAGGGTTTAGGCCTTTGCTATAGCCTGTATTTAATTCAACAAACCATTTGTTGAAAGTCGAATTATCGACAGATTTAGTTTCAATTTTTTCTTGATTCTCAGAGGTTTGAGCTAGTGAGATAGCTGCATTTGTAAGTAATAACGACAGTAATAATAATTTTTTCATGGTATAAATTAATTTTAATTTTTTCACAAATTTAATACTAATTTTCGTAATAACAGTTGGAAACAAAAGAAAGCTCACTTTTTTTTATATAATTTTTATTTTCAAATTAAATCAGTTGTAAAATTGACTATTTTTGCAAAAATAGTAATCATGAGATTTCACACACGTAAATGGGTAAAACCAGAAGATTTAAACCCAAATGGAACTTTATTTGGAGGGAAATTATTGGCTTGGTTGGACGAGGAGCTGGCTCTTTATTCGATTATTCAACTAGAAAACACTCGAGTTGTGACTAAGTATATGTCTGAAATAAACTTTAAAAGCTCAGCTAAACAAGGAGATATAATTGAAATTGGTATTGATGTAGTAAAGTTTGGAACATCTTCACTTACTTTAAAATGTGAAGCAAGAAACATGATGACTCGGGAAACAATTATCACAATTGAATCTGTAACTATGGTTAATCTTGGAAATGACGGAAAACCAAAATCGCATGGGAAAACAGAAATTGAATTTATTAAAGATCGCATAAAATAATTTTAGATTATTTCTTCATTATCCTCTACAATATTGGATAATTCAAAAATTTCTAAGTCAAAATACTTTATCGACGCAAAAATGTGGTCAAAAATATCGGCCATTATGTACTCGTAGTTTTCAAATTTTTTGTCATTCGAAAAGGCATAAATTTCTAAAGGAATTCCATTTTGTGTTGGTTGCAATTGTCTACAAAGCAAAATCATATCTTTATTTATTCCCGGATAATTTTGAAGATAATTAGTAATGTATTTTCTAAACAAACCAAAATTAGTAAGATTTCTTCCATTAATTGGTATCGATTTATCGATGTTATTTTTTGTATTATATTTTTCGATTTCTTCTTGACGGTGGTTGATATAAGTAGTTATAAGCTGAATTCTCTTCAAATTTTCAATTTCACTTTCTTTCATAAAACGAATGCTTTTCGCCTTAATCAATAAGTGTCGTTTAATTCTTCTTCCATCGGAATCTAACATGCCTCGCCAATTTCTGAAGGAATCAGAAATCATACTATAGGTTGGTATTGTGGTTGTCGTATTGTCAAAATTTCTAACTTTTACAGTAGCTAAATTAATTTCGATAACATCACCATCGGCACCAAATTTATCAAATGTAATCCAATCTCCAATTCGAACCATGTCGTTCAACGATACTTGTACACTTGCTACGAAACCTAGGATTGTATCTCTAAATACCAATATTATAACAGCTGAAACTGCTCCAAGAGTTGCTAGCATGTTTTTTGTATCAATATCAAAAATTTCTGAAACAATGATAATTATACCAAAAACCCAGAATACAATCATTATTACCTGAATGTAACTATCAATAGGTTTGTCACTATATTTTGGCGTTTGTTTCAGATGATCTCTAACGGCATTGAAAACAGTTCTAATGATCCAAAGAACTAATAGCACTATATATACGCCAACTAGTTTTCCAAAAACACCTTCCCAATACACAAAATCATTCAGAATTATTGGAACCGATTTATAAATAAAAAGCAGTGGAATTAAATGGGCAATATATTTAGCCGTTTTATTCGAAACTAATAAATCATCAAATTTGGTTTTTGTTCTTTTGGCTACATAAATCATTATGGTAACTAAAACTATTCTAAATATGTAATAGATATAATAGGATAATAAACACAAAACGGCAATGTTAACAACAACATTTAGATAGGAAACAATAGTGTTTCCCATGCCCCAACTTTTTAAAAGTGGTTCGCACCAACCGAATATGTCTTTAATTATATTATGCATTTTTTAAATATTTTCTTTCGATATAAAAAGTAGCGAACGGTAGGAGTGAAGCAATTAAAATCATTCCAAAACTTAAAAAATTCCATTTCTGGGACTTCTTTAACAAAATTGCAAGGATAACATATCCAATAAATAGGACTCCGTGTGACATGCCTATAGGATAAAGTAATGTTTTATATAAAACAAGATTTGTAGGTTTGATGAAAAGCATGTTTGAAAATAACACCAAATACGATATACCCTCAAGAATTGCAACAATTTTAAATAATTTCAGCATTATTTGTAATTAAAATTAAATTACAAAATTAACTAATATCATTGATTAATATCGAAAGAATCAAAAAGTAATTTACTTTTGTATTAATTACAATATTATATGAGCAAGCGAGATTTAAAAAAATATTTAAATGAATTAGACAAAGTTCAATTAGAAGAGCAAATTATTGCGTTGTATGATAAATTTCTTCCTGTAAAGACGTATTATAATTTTGTATTTAATCCTAATGAGAATAAATTGGTCCAAGATTGCAAAATAAAAATTGCAAATGAATATTTTCCAACTCGTGGGAAAAGGCCAAAAACTAGACGTTCCGTAGCTCAAAAATTTATCAAACACTTTATTACTTTGGGTGTCGATCCATTTATTATTTCGGATGTAATGTTGTATGCCATTGAAATTGCACAAACCTATTCCTCAGAAAAGGTGGTCAAACAAGAATTATTTTACAAAAGTATCCTTAATTCTTTTGAACAAGCAATTAGTTTTATGATTGCCAATGGCGTTCTTTATGAATTTAAAAATAGGGTAGAAGCCATTAGAACTGAAGCAGAAGCACAAGAATGGTTCAATATTTTTGAGTTCAACGGTATTATTGAACGATTTGATTATTAAAAATAGTTATAATTTATACTTTATTATTGCTTGAATAACCCTTTTTTAGACGTATTTTTGCAAAAATCAATATTAAAATATGCCACATAAAGATTTGGAAATTGAAATCGAAGACAAAAAAGAACTTTATGGTTATCAACAAGGAGACATTGACGCTATTTTTGAACGTTTAGACAATGCCCCAAAAAATCATCATTTATTATATCAATTGCCAACCGGCGGTGGGAAAACAGTTATTTTCTCAGAAATCGTTAGACAATATATAGCCAAACACAATAAAAAAGTTGTGGTATTAACGCATCGAATTGAGTTGTGCAAGCAAACATCGAAAATGCTTAAAGGTTTTGATGTTAAAAACAAAATCATCAATAGTAAAATTAAGGAATTACCAGATCAAAATGACTATTCTTGTTTTGTAGCCATGGTTGAAACCTTGAAAAATAGAATCAATGATGAGAAACTACATTTGGATAATATTGGGTTAGTTATTATTGATGAGGCTCATTATAATTCCTTCAGAAAGTTATTAAGTTCCTTTACAAATGCTTTTATACTTGGAGTTACCGCAACACCATTGAGTTCAAACGTAAAATTGCCAATGAATGAAAACTACGATGAATTGATTGTGGGTGATACAATTGCTTCATTGATTGACAAAGGATTTCTTGCTAAAGCGGTCACTTATAGTTACGATGTGGGTTTAACCTCTTTAAAAGTTGGTATAAACGGAGATTACACCGTAAAATCATCTGATGATTTGTATTCTAATATGGTGATGCAAGAAAAATTATTGCATGCGTATACCGAAAAATCTTTGGGAAAAAAGACTTTAATTTTCAATAACGGAATCAACACTTCATTATTTGTTTATGAAACTTTTAGAGAGGCTGGTTTTATAATACGCCATTTGGACAATACCTGTAGCCCCGAAGAAAGAAAAGATATATTGTCCTGGTTCAAAAAAACTCCCGATGCAATTTTGACATCTGTAGGAATTTTGACCACTGGATTTGACGAACCTACAGTTGAAACCATTATTTTAAATAGAGCTACAAAATCTCTGACATTATACTATCAAATGATTGGTCGTGGCTCTCGAAAATTACCTAATAAAGACACTTTTTCTGTTATTGATTTAGGAAATAACGCTGCTCGATTCGGGTTGTGGAGCGCACCAATTGATTGGCAACATATTTTTAAATCACCTGAGTTTTATCTTGAAAACCTTCGTGATGATGTCGAAATTGAGTTGTTTTTTAAATACCAAATGCCTCCAGAATTAAGGGCTAAATTTAAAAACACAGAAGTGGTAACTTTTGATGTTGACGAAGAACACAAAAAAATAATTGCTCAAAATTTACGTTCAAAAATTGTTTTAGATAAATCATTAGAGCAGCACGCATCAATGTGTGTCGATAATTCTGAAGATTTGAGAGAAGCAAAAATCCTCGCTCGAGAACTAAATGATGATATTGAATGCAGAATGAAACGCTATGCAACTTGCTTAAGTCACTGCTCAAAAAATTATCGAGAATGGCTAGTTGAAGATTATAAAATAAAATTAAATCTTTTAATAGGTAAAAAAATACGAGAAGCACTTTTCGATTAATTCTTAAAAGAACTTCAATACCACCATTTACAAATAAATGCCTAAGATTTCTATTTTAGGCATTTTGTCGTTTATATATTTCTTTAAACAGAATAGTTTTTTAACTTTTTTTCATACAATTATATTTGCTAAGTAACAGATAATAAATAAGTTATTGTCATTAAATGCATTTTTTAATAGTTTGAATTATGAAAGAAAAATACTCCGTATTGATGATTTTAGAAGGCACCTATCCTTTTAACGGTGGTGGCGTTTCTACTTGGGCAGACATGTTGTGCAATGAAATTAAAAATGCCGAATTTACATTATATTCTATTAATGCAAATTTTGAATTAAAATCGAAATATAAATTAAGTACTAATGTGGTTGATGTTATTCAAGTTCCTCTTTGGTCACCTTTAGAACCTCATGAAATGCTGAATTATGGGAAACCATATTATGAATTTGCTGAACGAAAAGAGATTGAAAATGACTACTTAATTTTAGATATTTTCCTACCCATTTTTGAAAGATTTATTACTTCAATTTATACCGAAACGAGAAACAAAGTAGATTTTGATACTACCTTTTTTGAGATGTGGAAGTTTTTCCAAAAGAACGATTATAAAAAAACAATGAAAAGCAGTATTATTTGGAATTCCTTCTGCCATATTGTTTCAGAAGTAATCGAAAATGATAACGATGAAGATGTTACACTATATGATTTAACGGTTGGAATGCGTTGGCTTTATCGTTTTTTAATTCCCCTATCAATTGACGTTCCAAAAGCAGACATTTCTCATTTGACAATTTCTGGATTTCCGGTTATTCCTGCATTAATTTTAAAATACAAGTATGGAACTCCAATAATTGCTACAGAGCATGGTGTTTTTATTAGAGAACGATTATTGGCAATTAATTCGTCTGAATATTCTAATTTCTTAAAAAAATTCTTAATAAAACTTTCGGAATGTGTTACAGAGTTAGTTTATTATAAAGCCGATTTAATTTTATCTGTAAATAAATTTAATATCAGTTGGGAAAAATTATACGGTGCAAATCCTAATAAAATTGAAGTTATTTATAACGGAATTGACCATGAATTATTTAAACCCAATCCAAAACCCGAACATCTAATAGGAATTCCAACGGTTGTAGCTGCTGCAAGAATTTATGAGTTGAAAGATATTATTACAATGATTAAATCGTGTGCCATTGTAAAAATGGAAATTCCAAACATTCAATATTTGGTTTATGGAGACAGCAAAGCAGTTCCAGAATATACTTTAGAATGTGAAAATCTAATTTACGAATTAGGATTAAAAGACAATTTTATTCTTGCTGGATTTCATGACAAACCCAATTTAATATTTTCGGAAGGTGACATTTCAATATTAACCTCTATTTCCGAAGGATTTCCTTATACTATTTTAGAATCTATGAGTTGCGGAATTCCTGTTGTAGCAACCGATGTAGGTGGTGTTTCAGAAGCATTAGATGAAAATTGCGGGTTCATTTGCAAGCCGAAAGACTATGTGGATATCGGAAATAAAGTCATTGAATTATTAAGAAATGATGAATTACGAATTCAAATGGGAAGGTATGCGAGAAATAAAATTCTTACCTCATTTACTATCGAAAAATTTATTTCTGAATATGAAAATGCATACCACAAAGTAATAAATACTGACACCTTTGCGACCGAAACTCCCGAATTATTTGAATTAGAATCACATCAAGAAGCTTCATAAATCATATTAAATTTTGTTCCAAAATTACAATGGAAATACATAAAGAAAATACACGAATATTACTTCTTTCTATAAAAGAAAAAATTGGTAAACCAGCTAGTAATAAAGTAGTTATGGCTACTATTGAATCATTGGGGATTCGCAATCAAGATATTGAAATTGATTTCGGAGTTCCATCAATTCGTTTTTTAGCTGATTTAATTTTTATAGAATTAACAACATCAGAAGAACATAAAGGAGCCAAAAACACAAAAGAAAAATCCAATTTGGTTTCAAATCCAGATAACATTCAAATATCAGATTACTTGTGGGTAAAGACTAAAATTTTTATGCATTATTTTCCAATGGGACTTTTTCATTTACTTCCCGTTTTTTTGCAGATTTTGGCTATCATATTATTTGGATATTCGTTGTGGACATTTGTTGGTTTCAATCAAGTTCAATCCACAGCTGTAGTATTGGGAGTTGTAATAGGTTTAGTGGCAACTGCTGGTTTTGTTCAAGTTATTGGCAGACAAGCTTCTTTTTATTGGCATCATAATGATTTTTTAATGACAAAAAAATCAGTAAATTATCTCCTTAAATTAGGAATTATCTCCTTGTTTCTAGTTTTGATATTTGTTGCTTTATGCAATTTGTTTTTTCATTTGTATCCTTTTAGTGTTTTGTTAATTGCTTTTTCTTATGCCTTTTTAATTGGAACATTATTATTGCTTTTAGCGCCTTTACATACCATTCAGCAACGGTGGATGATTACGCTCTCTATTTTTATAGGAACATTGGTATCAGTTTTATTAAAAACGCAAACGGAATTGAATATCTATTTTACGCATTGGATTGGGATTCTAACAGCCATTTTGCTATCTAAAATATATTTATTTGTCTTTTTTAATGGCTTACTGAATAAGGCAAAAACAAATTTTAATATTGTGGTTAAGCCAAATGTTTTTTTGCATCATAATTACAAGTACTTTTTATATGGTCTGTTTTTGTACATCTTTATTTTTACCGATCGATTACTAGCTTGGTCTTCAACAAAAAATGGACAATTACCTTACATTGTTTTCTTTGATAAAAACTACGAATTAGGAATGGATATTGCCATAATCGTTTTCCTTTTATTATCGGGTGTTTTAGAATTCGGAACAGCTTCGTTTAGTAAGTTTTTAGACATAGAACAAAAAAACACCAGTTATAAAAGCCCAAAACTGTTTAATAGAAAGCTAGAAAAAATGTATTGGCAACATATCATTTTGCTTCTAGCGGTTTCCTTTTCACTATTTATTTTAATCGATTCACTTTTATATTCAAATTGGGGATATCGCGCTCATTTCAAAGAAGCACTCGATTCAATAAGTATAAATGTGAGTAGGATAGGAGCTGTAGGTTATGTTTTTTTGGCTTGGGGAATGCTAAATACACTTTATTTATTTACTCTTAGCCAACCCACTATGCCCTTGAAAGCGATTACAATTGCACTTTTATCAAATTTTACAATCGGGTTTTGCTGCAGCCGATTTATCTCCTACGAATACAGCGCAATTGGGATGTTATTTGGGTCGGTCGTATTTATGGTTCTTACACTTAAAGCATTACTTAATTTTCTAAACAAACTAGACTACTACTACTATGCAGCTTATTAAAATGATAATTTTCGTATTGCCATCATTACTTGTTTCTGATGCATTTGGTAGTGGAACTAACAAGAATTCCGTATTTGTATGTTATGGAAGGTTAGAACCTGGAAGTATAAAAGGCTTTGATTATGTAATCATCGAATCTAAATATTATTCTTATTATGAAGTTCAAAAAATAAAATCCCAAAATAACAAAGTAGTAGCCTATATAAGTTTGGGTGAAATAAATGAAAACTCAAGTTATTTTCCACAATTTGAATCCGATTTTTCGGGTAAAAATGCAATTTGGAACAGTCATTATTTGAATTTAAAATCAGATAAAACAATAACAATTCTTAAGAAAATGGTCGACAATATACTAGCATTAGGATATGACGGATTGTTTTTAGATAACATTGATAATTTTTCATCTTTTGGACCACAATTCAGTCAGAAAAAAGAACTTATAGAACTAATAAAAGTAATAAAAACAGAATATTTTGATCATATATTAATTCAAAATTCTGGTCTTGAACTTCTGAATGAAACGGCTCCATTTGTAAATTATATAGTCGTAGAATCTGTTGCAAGCAATTATACATTTGATGATAAAAGCTATAAATTAAGAAATGAAAATGAATTTGAAACGTACATAAATAAACTTATAGAAATCAAAAAAAAATACGATTTACCGATTCTACTTATTGAATACGCCAATACTTTTGAACTTCGGGATGCAATACAAAAAAGAATAAAACCCTCCCGATTCGACTATTTTATTGGCAATATCAACCTGCTCACAACACCACAATTTAATAAATAAATTTATGACACTTTCCAATTCGATTCTTCTTGGTTTTTTAAGATTTTTTGTGATGTTCCTATTTTTATATTATATAAATAAAAAATGGATTAATAAATCATCATCCAATTCTTTTGTAGAGTTTGTTGTTCTTCAATGGTTTAAATATGGTGCATTGCTTGGTATTATCATATTTATTACTGTTCAGTTAAATATTTTCGATTTATTAAACACGCTATTAATTCTTTTATTATTGCTAATTATTGAACTCATTGGTATTCAGAATTTGAAAAATCCTGTGCTCTATTTCAATACAAAAATCAAGGCTGTACTTATAAAAAAATTAAAGAAAATTGAATTGAATCCAACATTAAAAACTTGGCTGTTGCCAAAAAAAAAAATAATAGTTAAAAACAATTCCAACTTTGTTTATTTATTAACAGGTATTGTAGTATTGGTAACTTTTTTCAGTAGGTTTTATTTTCTTAAATACGATTTGTATTTATTATCAAATAGCTGGTCTAGTGATTTAGAAACAATGTTTAATTTGGATAAACAAAATTGGTTTTACCCTAATTTTGGTGTGGTTGGGGAGTTGGCTTTCACTAACTTTTATGCCAAAATATTCGATGTAAGTCCTGAAATAGCATTGCAATCTATAGCTGTTTTTGAAGCTATTTTACTCACATTAATTATTTTTTGGTTAGTACAAAAATGCACGAATTCAAGGTATTTTGCTCCAACTTTGGCAGCACTTTCTTTCGGATTATTGTATACCATTATTCCATTGAATTTAAATTTTTTGACACAAAGAAATCCAATTTTTTTGGCATTAACATTCACGATACCAACACTTTATTTTCTACAAAATCCTTACCAATTAAAACTAAAAAGAATTTCGTTTTTTTTGAGTTTTATAATTGCATTTGTAGCAATTGGACTCATTGATTTATTGACTTTTTGCATTCTAATTCCACCTTTTATATTGATTTCGATTGGATTTACATTCAAATCAAAAAACATCCTTTCATGGATTGCACTTAGTGCTTATCTCATCTCTGTTATAATTGTGTTTGCAATTTATTATCTAATGTGTCTGAATTTTGAAATTGATTTTAAGGATTTTATTCACTCCAATTTAATTTCTGTAGTGTCTTATACTTATATTCCTCAACTAATTATTCCTATAGATTTATTGATTAATTATTATTTTATTGCAGGATTTATTGCAATTATAATCAGCATTTATTTCATTGTTTTTCGTAAGAAAGAGTTGAAAAACACCTTTATATTTTTATTATATTCCATTTTTTTAATTATTTTAATCCGAATAAAAAGCCCTTGGATTGATGCCGATTTATTACTTCAATCAATGATCGTTTTTTTTCCAATACTAATCGGACTTAGCATAGGTATTCTAATCCAAATTGTTGCAAAACCATCAGAAAAAACAGCTCGATTTGAATACTATTTAATAGGAATTACAACACTTATATTTTTGTTTTCCTCATTTCAATTTCAAAAAAGTAAATTGAATAATTTTTCAAATTCTGACCAACTTCCAATTCAAATACTTGGAGTTTATGATGAAATACATTCTGATTATTTTCCGTTTACTTTTGCTGTTGTAGACCAAAGTGTAACTCAAATAGTCAGTGAAAATAACCACTATTTCATAAACTATTCTGATTTTTTGAATAACTATCTTAAAAAAGATGCTGTCTATTTTAAGAATCAAAAGCAATCAAAATATTTCAAACAAAATCCTCAAGATGTAATTCCAAATAGTATTCTACTTTTTATATATGACGATGAAAACAAACAAAAATTATTGAATCAGTTGGCAGTTCTTAGACGGAGAGGGAGGGTAGTACAATTAGTACATAAGACTGAAAAATTCATCGTATATGAAATTATCAACGAACCAAAATCAAGTAAAATTTCTGATTTAATATTTTAATTATGAAACTATCAAACATGCAAATTAGAAAAAAAACAAATTATTTCTTATTACTTTTTGCTATTTTAATGTGCTTTAATTGCGGAACAGTTGATTCTTTAGAAGTAGATAATTTTACTATTTTTAATGAGGGATCAAAAAATTCAAAAGATTCCTTTCGAAGATATTCTGAGAATTTTCAGCCACCAATTATCGAGTTTTTTGTTGACAACAATGATGTAGAAAGTTTGAAATTTAATGATCATATCAAGAAAGTTTGCGATTATACTAAATTACCATTTAGAACAACTGATATCAAAATTTGGAATAACGCTCCTATTTTTTTTCCTACTACTAGAGTAATTTGTATAACAAACACTTCACAATTAAGTGCTTATTCCATTGAAAAAATAACGGAATTTGTTGCAAACGGAGGCACGTTTTTTTACCCAATTGCAAATGAAGATAAAAGAATTAACTACTTATTGGGTTTTAAACCAGAAGCAAATAATTTTACAGATATTACCTCAAAGGGGTTTCATTTCAACTACCCAATTTTGCCTGATTTTAAAGATATTAAAATGAATAAAGAGGAAAAACATTTTGGATTTGCCAAAGAAAATTTTTCTAAAAACATTAAAATATTGGCAACAGCTGTGAACAATCCAGATTTTCCAATTATTCTTGAAAATAAAATCGGGAAAGGGAAAGTAATCCTTTTCAATTTTCAAAAATCGTTAGAAAAAAGAGACCGAGGCTTGCTATTTGCAGGAATACTTCAAGGTTTACAAGGAATTCCATACCCTATTGCAAATGCTTCAACTATCTTTTTAGATGATTTTCCATGTCCGTTATTTGATATTAAAAGCGAACCCATTGCATCCGAAATGAACCTTACATCAAAAGAATTTGTGAAAAATGTTTGGTGGCCCGATATGCTAAAAATAGCCCGCCGCTTCAATATTAGTTACTCAGTGATGGTTACTTTTGATTATAAAAATAAAGTAGAACCGCCGTTTTCATTCAATCAATGGGACAATGATAAAATTAAATTTAATGGAAAATTAGTTCCGATGAGTGAATGGTTTGTAAAAGATGCCTCAAAAAGTGGTCATGAATTGGCTTTTCATGGCTACAACCACTCAGAATTGATGAAAGGCATTTGGAAAAATCAGGATTTCATTTTGATGTCTTTAAAATCAGCTGAAAAAAAATGGCAAGTGAGTGATTTTGGTAGTTTACCAGTATCCTATGTACCGCCTTCAAATTATATTGATAAAATGGGAATCAACAAATTAAAAATTGCAATGCCTTATTTAAAATATTTATGCAGCAGTTTTAATGGAAATAGGGCAGAAGGGGAAGACCGAGAATTTGATTTTGATCCCTACAATAAAAACTTTTTCGATTATCCAAGAATAACCTATGGCTACTATTTGAATAATTCTCAGAAGTATAGTCAAGAGTCAGCCTATTTGTATACGGGAATTTGGACGCATTTTGTTCACCCAGACGATGTGTATCAAATTAGTACTCAAAAAAACGGAACCCAAGGTAATTATGACTCCCGAAATGCTTTGAATTTAGGTTGGTATAAAACCAAAGGGAAACCAATTGGAATGTATCCAGAATTTATCAATTATTTGAAAGAAATTACAACAATGTTTCCACAAATTCGTTTTTTGAATGCCGGTGAAGCAGCAAATATTGTTTTGGATTGGAGAGCGTCAAATTTTAATTTTAGCTCAAAAAATGGAACTTTTACTGCTGAAGAGTTGAAACCTGAAGAATCGATTTCAGGCAAACAATATTGGTTTTTATATGTTAGCGATGAAAACACATCAAAAATTGAAAACTCATTAAAAAGTCAAGCAATTCGATTTTCAAAAACACCTTTGTTAACGGGGTTTCTTTATACAATTTTTACTGATACTTCAAAAATTAGTTTGCCCGATTTGAATTATACTCCTGAAAATAAAAAATTGGAAGCCTTAGCAATTGTAAATAAAGTAAAAACAGAATCAATTGCCTTTAATGAAAATGTAAAAAAATATTTTGTCTCCTTAAATACAGAAGATGTTGATTCTGATGTGCTTTTGAAACTTGAAATTGCCGCTTTGAAACAAAAAATGCTTTCAGAAGCAAATATAAATCCTGAAATTTGGAATAAATATACAAAATACATGAATTGGGATGAAAAAGGTGCTACCGTTTGGGAGTTGCTCGATACACATTGTATTAAATTTCCAACTGCTAATAATATAATGTATTCTGTTGAATTAAATAAATTAGTGGAATACCCTACAGAAGCAATAAAAGAAAAATGGATGAGTGCGCAAATGCTTATTACACCCAATGATGTAGCGCTATTAAACAGTTATATAGTTAATTTTTATACTCCTGAAAATCAAGATAAAATAAAAAAAATATTACTACAACTATTGAAAATAGACACCAATTTTGAAACCTATCTTTTCTATATTCAATATCTTTTAACGTATGAACCAAAAAATGCAATAGAAGAATTAAAAACTATTACTCCAGACTTAAAATACAAGAGTTTAGTGGAAGATATTTGTTGGCTTTATGTAGATTCTAATCAATATCAAAAAGCATATGAATGGTCCTTTTTTACCGATAAAATTGATTTTGATACTAAAATGTCATGGTTAATCGAATTAAAATCATACTCTTTCCTAGAAAAAGAATTCTATAAATACATAACCGAAAACCCAAATGATTTCAATGCAAAAGCACTGATGTGTTCTGTTTATTTCGATATTGGAAAATTTAAAGAGGCTTGGATCTTGACAAATTCATTACCCGAAAATCCTCAAAAAGAAAAACTAAGAGCCAATTTAAACAAAGAAGTAATCTATGTTAGTAATGACTTGCAAGAAGAGTTGCTTTTGAAGTATTCAGAATTATTTTATGATAATGTAAAACAAGGACTATTGACAATAAATAGAAAGCAATTTGGCAATTTTATTGAAGTTAAATCTTCTTTGGAAAGCAATAGAACTGCCGCATCTGCTTTAAAAAACGAAATCTCATATAACTATCATGATAAGAGGAAAAACCTCCATAGTTTTGCAACCACGTTTAGTAAAATGTATAAAATAAATAATGATATTGATGACACAGAAAATAGTACGCATTCCGTTTACGGTCTACAATATCAATTTAATAATCCCGAAAACTTTGAAAAACTTCAGTATTGGTCAAGAATTAGAGGAGAATATAGTGACTTTAATGCCTATTATTTTCAATTTGGAATAGGAGGGAGTTTTGCTAAAAATAAAAAATTCACATCAGTAGAATTGAATGTTTTTCCTGCAGAATCAGGACCTGCATACAGTAAAAATATTTATAGAGCGCAAGGAACTATTTATCATGATGCTAGTTTGTTTAAAATTTTGAATGCTAGTATTTCGCTTGAAGCTAATTATTATTCCAAAAGTAAATCGAGTACTATTGCAACAATTAGTGATTCCTATGAAGCGTCAATAACTACAAAAATTGGATTAGACAATGGAGAAGAAAAAAAATCAAAATTAATACCTTTTACGGAAGCATCAATTCTAAAATCTTCAATAGGAAAGGCTACTATTAATCCATCGTCTGGCTATCCGTATTGGATGATTGCAAATAGGTTTTATGCTGGTGGTGGTTTGGGTTGGAAATTTGGAAAACAAGAAAGCAACTTCATTGGTAGGGTAGAAGCAGCTTGGTTTTATGACGATTATGCGGCTGATTTCAAACGTTTAACAGGGGAAATATCATATCAAATTCGGGATTTTACTGCTTTAACTACGTCCTTCGAATTGTATTCTCAATCGGAATTTTATTCAAATGTGGTTCAATTTGGAGTAAAATACAATCTCAAAAAAAGACAAAAAAAATAGTGATTGCTACCATTTTATCGGTAACAACCACTATTGAAATTTAGTAAAAAGAGTTAGTGTCTCACAATTATTTTTCTAGTTTCTTTTAATTCATTGTTCTGAAATTGAACTAGATAAATACCATCACTTAATGTTTCTGTATTCAATGTAACCTTATTATTTTCAAAGGTTGCTTTCGCATTTACATTTTGTCCAACCAAGTTAAAAACAGCGATTTTAAAGTCGTTTAAATTTTCCATTTCAATAATAAGCTCATTGTTTGTTGGAATTGGATAAATTTTTAAATCCAACTTTTGAGCTTCTGCAACGCCTAATGAAGTTGTAACATTTACAGCATGTAGCAAATTATTATAACCAGTATTGGCTTCCCATGTTGAATTATTTGCCAATCGAATTGAATATTCAGGACGAGAACTTATTGCGGAATTTGCATCTGGTAAATTCAAGAACAAATTGTAGGTTCCTGGAATCATATTGGACGGTAAGGTAACATTTTCAGTAATAGTTTGTTGAACTCCGCTTGCCCAAAATCGGGGATCTGTATTCAAAGCAACTGAATATTCTTGATTACTTGAAGCATTTCTAAGTACTAAATATACAGTTCTTTGGTTATACGTCGCAGCAAATCCTGTATTTGAAATTTTGAAAGAAAAAGACATTGTATTTCCTACACTTGCAGATTGCGGGTAAGTACCATTAACCAATTCAAAGCGATATCCCAATCTGTTTTGAATTTCTGGAAAACACGCTCCTGATTGAAAACCACTAATTACATTGGGATTATAATCGAAATTTAAATACGACCAGTGAAATTGTTGCATTTCAGAAACTGCTGTTGTGCATTGTGAACGAGGCTCATTTACAGCGCAAGTTTCTCCACCCATTGGGGTATATTTGGTTTCTTGTTGCAAGTATGGATATTCTGTTGAAACATTATTATAAGTTCCAAAATCGGTGGAACTTGATAAAAAACAATCGTTGTGATGTCCAAGTCTTGCAATATTAGTTCCATTAAATGCTTGACTTTGAGACAATGCAGTTGTTGTTGAATATGTTTTTTGTTTCAAAGTAGGAGTTCGCAGTTGCACCATTCTGGAACTTGGCAAGGCAGCTAATATAGCATCTACAACCTCTTTTCTATTGGCATAGTCAGCAGTTGTTGGACTCATTCCAAAATAATTAGTATAGTACCATTCTCCCCAAGAACCAATAAATCCAGCTTGCATTGAAGCAATAACATCAACATTGGCAATTAATAAAGGTTTTACTTGTTGGATGTGTGCCAAAATTTGGGCTTTTGAAGCATCTAAAGCACCATTAATATTGTCTGAATAGGCAAATCGAACGATGCATTTTATTCCTGCACTTCGAATTTTATTAAAATCAGATTGCATAGAACTCAAATAGGAACTTGAAATTGGAGCATTAATAAAGTTTTCCAAATAAAATACTCTCAAGATAAGAGTAGTGTTACTTGATTTATAACCATTTAATGTGTTTAGGTCTAAGCCTGAATAGCTTGCAGAATGAACTTCTGTGTGTCTGTAAAAACCTCTTTCGGGATTATTTATGGCAGCAGTTGTTGGTGAATAAGTAACTGTTGCGGTTTGTGCATTTCCAAAATAAGTTAGGAGAAGCATTAAAAGGGTTGCAATTTTTTTCATTTCAAAGCGTAATAGTAGGTAAAGTATTTATTTTTTATGCTATTTAATTATAACACGTTGCAAATGTAATAGTTAGATTAAATTTTAGGCTTTAAAATTGTGTTAAAACAACCTTTTTCATCGCTGAAATGCACTTTTTTAAAGATATAATAAAGAATTACTTACAAATGGTTATTTATACATAAAAAACTGTATTTCAGTATTTTAAATATAAAAATATAAAAAAGCCAGGTTGATTATTATTTCGACATAAGACTGTTTACCTTTGTCAAAATTTATTTTATGTCAAAGCAATTCTCCGAATTAGGAATATCAGAAGTAATAGTTAAAGGTTTAGCCGATTTAAAAATCGTTGTTCCTACAGAAATCCAACAGAAATCTATTCCCGTTTTACTTACAAAAACAGACGATTTTGTGGGTTTAGCCAAAACAGGAACTGGAAAAACAGCTGCATTTGGTTTGCCATTACTTCAATTAATTGACCTAAAATCAACAGCAATTCAGGCAGTAATTTTAGTACCTACAAGAGAATTAGGACATCAGATATTGAGTAATTTAGAATCGTATTCCAAATATATTCCTGAAATTTCAATTGCCGCAATTTGTGGAGGAATACCTATAAAACCTCAAATAGAGCGATTAACACTTCCAACACAAATCGTAATAGCAACACCTGGACGTTTAATTGATTTAATTCAAAGAAAAGCAATAAACATAAAGGAAACTAAGTATTTGGTTCTTGATGAAGCAGATGAAATGGTTTCAATCTTGAAAGAAGGATTGGATGAAATTGTTGCTGAATTACCTAAAAACAGAAGAACATTTTTGTTTTCAGCAACGATGCCTGGAACCATTAAACAGTTAATTCAAAACTACATGTCAAAGCACGTTACAGAAGTAAGTGCCAATATGGAAACTATAGGAAATCAAGGAATTGACCACCAATTTGTAGTTGTAGATCCTATAGAAAAATTAGAGGTTTTGATGCATTTTCTTTCTTCAAAAGAAGGAGAACGCGGTATTATTTTCTGCAAAACTAAAGCGGCGGTTAATAAATTGGCCAAGAATTTAGCTATAAATAGATTTTCTTCGGGTGCAATTCACGGAAGTTTGACGCAACCAATTCGGGACAGAATTATGGGTCAATTTAGAGAAGGTCATATCAATATATTAGTAGCAACTGATTTAGCTGCAAGAGGAATTGATGTTCAAGCCATTTCGTATGTTGTAAATTACCATCTACCAGATGTTTATGAAACGTATGTTCATCGAAGCGGAAGAACGGCACGTGCAGGTGCAAAAGGTTTGTCTTTAACCGTTTTGCAAAAAGAAGAAGTTGCTGAAATTGCAGCATTTGAAAAAGAATTAGGAATTAAATTCGTACCGTTCAAAAAACCAGATTCCATTAGTATTGAAGAAAATAATGCTTTTTTATGGGCGAAACAGATTTTTAAGACCAAACCAAATCATGAAGTCGCAACTGAATTAAAAGATAAAATTAAAACTGTTTTTCATCATTTGACAAAAGAAGAACTGATAGAAAAATTAATAGCCAATTATTTACTTCAAAATAAAGAAGTAGTTTCCAATACAGAAACTTCTAAAAAGAAGAAAAAGTAATTGTTGCTATAAATGGTCAATTTATGATGAATTTATACCGTTCTTTTTTGCACTATAATTTATATTATGTAAAATAGAATATTTAATACTTTACTATTCTTGTATCATTTAAGAATATAGTTTAAATTTACATTCGTATTTAATTTTAACAAAAAAGATGAACACTATTGCCTCTCGCATTGCCGATTTTTTAAAAGACTTTGCACCATTCAACAATCTTTCAGTTGAGGAATTAACTATTGTTGCGATGAATATTCGAGTTTTAAATTTGGAAAAAAATAAAAGTTTGTTTCAAATTAACGACACGTTGCATGATAGTTTTTATATGGTTGCCTCTGGGGTAATAAATCTTTCTGTAATATCTGATTCTGAAGAAACACTTTTAAATAAATGTATTGCTGGTGATGTTTTTGGTTTGCGTCCCTTTTTCGCCAAAAATAACTATATGATGACTTCAAAAGCACGTGAAGAATCTATCGTATATGCCATTCCAATTGCGACCTTTAGACCATTTGTGGCTCAAAATGCAGAGGTTTTAAATTTCCTTTTAGAAAGTTTTGCCAATAATACTAGTAATCCTGCGGACAAGGAAAATAAAGGAAAATTATTATCCGATAATGTGGCTTTTAGTTCAAAACCTACAGAAATTCAGTATTTTCAATCGTTATCCTATAATAAATCACCTTTAAAAGTAGCTTCTCACTTTATTATTAAAGATGTAGCCCATTTAATGAGTGATAATTTAATTGATAACGTAATTATTGCTGAACACAATTTTCCTATAGGAATTGTTACCGATACCGACATGCGAACAAAAATTGCAACGGGACGTTATGAAATTACTACAACTATCAATAAAATAATGACTTCTCCAGTAATTACAGTGCCTGAGAATGTATCGTTAGCAGAAGCTCAATTACTATTATTGAAAAATAATGTCAGTCATTTATGTGTAACTCATGACGGAACCGATAAATCTGAAATTAAAGGAATAATTACCGAACACGATTTGATTGTTGCTCAAGCCAGTAATCCGGGTGTTTTTATCAAAGAAGTTAAACGCTCCCAAACGCCAAGTGACTTGAGTAGAGTTCGTTCAAAATTATCGGATTTAGTGCAAACTTCTTTAGCAAAAAATATTCCTCTAACTCATATTACTAATATTGCAAGTGAAATAAACCTAGCAATAATAAAGCGTTCAGTTGAATTAGCCATTTTAGATTTAGGCTCCCCTCCTGCTCGATTTGCATGGTTAAGCATTGGAAGTCAGGGGAGAAAAGAACAATTATTAGCAACAGATCAAGATAGTATTTTAGTTTTTGAAGATGTAGCTGCAGAAAAATACCGCGATGTAAAAAATTATTTTTTAAAATTAGCAAAAAAAGCCGTTTCAACTTTGGAAATAATAGGCTATGAACCATGTCAAAATGGACATTTGGCCAGTAATATGATGTGGTGTAAGTCGATGACGGAATGGATGAAACAATATAGCAATTGGATGAATTCTCCAGGCGAAAAAAACAATGAAATTAGTAGTATTTTCTTTGATTATGAAATTGCTTTTGGTGAACAACAAATTGAGGATGCTATCACGGATATAATTTTTGTAAATGCAAAAAGGAATAAATTGTTTTTTGATTATTTAGGAAATGACGCACTTAGAAAACCAGCCCCTTTAAGTTTTTTCAAGAAATACAATTTAGAAGAAACAGGCATCCATAAAGGGAAATTTGATATAAAAAACAGAGCAATTTTACCCTTGGTTGATGGTGCAAGACTATTTGTTTTGAGTCATAATATTAAAGGGATTAACAATACCTATTTAAGATTCAAGCAATTGGCAATGGAAGATTCAAAACATTCTGAAATCTATTTAAACTGTGCGGATGCTTTTCAAACATTAACAAAATTAAGAACTTCAGAAGGACTGAAATATGATAATTCTGGACAATATATCAATTTGGAAGATCTCTCAAAAGTGGACAAAGAAAATTTAAAAAATGCGTTGCTCCCAATGAAAGAATTAGAAGAATTAATAAAAGATAGTTTTCAATTGACTCAATTTTCATAACGATGCTAGATTGGATAAAAAATATTAACAAAGAACATCCTGAATTTTGGAAAAATTACGTTTCAAAATTTGAAAAAAAATCGCAACGTTATGTTGCTTTAAGTGTTAATACTACTGGATTAAGCCCTGAAAAAGATGTTATTTTGTCCTTTGGGGCAGTTGCTATTGAAAAAGACAGCATACGAGTTGGTGATAGTTTTGAAGTCGTGCTTTTGCAATATATATATCTTCACGATAATGGATTATCCAATGAATTCATTATTGAAAGTAAACAGCCCAAACTTGGTGAACGGGAAGGAATCCAAGCCTTTATAGAATACATTGGAAATGCTGTTTTAGTAGGCCATAGAATTGAAACAGCTATTGATTTAATTAATGTAGCGCTTGAAAAATTGGACTGTGGACGCTTGAAAAATGAAGCTTTAGATATTGAAATAATGTATCGGAAACTAAATGATATTTCTGATAAATCTATTTCTATTGATGAATTGTGTACAATTTTTAAACTTCCTTTAACTGAAAAAAGTTCATCTCCAGAAGAAGCATATAGCATCGCACTATTATTCTTAAAATTAAAATTACGATTGGGATTAAATTAAAGCAATTGCCCTTTCAAATCTACCGTGATTGCTTTTTGAGGCTGGTTTTAGCGTAACTTTATCATGCGGTAAACCGTTTATTTTTATAATTTCTTCTGCACTAAATAGAACTTTCAGAGCACTAAAATTTACTTTATTTGTGACACATACAGAATGAATATAATTCGTTGTGATTTCTGTTTTTGTAAAATAAACAACATTAAAAGCGTGTACACTTCCAATATTTTTTTCAATTTCAAAATTCTCAAATTGAATTGGATTAAAGGCTCGAATTCCAGTTTGACGATTGAATATTTTATAAGCAGCCTCTTTCCGGCTCCATAAATTCCAAACCATTATTTCAGGATTTTCCGAATTAAAAATGAGATATTGTTCTTGGACTGTAAATATTTTATCTAAATATCCTTTACGTTTCCAATTGCTTTCGACTTTTGCCAAAGCTAAATCTACAATGTCGTTGCCAATCATTTTTCAGCTAACTTGGTTTCGATTATTTCTAATGCCGCCTTGATAGTCAACATTCGTTCCATCGATTGATTGTCAATATCTATTGCGAAGGCTTCTTCAATATCCAAAATAATATCCACTAAATTAGCAGAATTAATATTCAAATCTGTAATAAAATCAGTGTCTTCTGTAAGTGTATCAAATGCCTCAATGTTATTAATGAAGGGCTTAATAATTGTTTTTAATTGGTTAATTGTTGCTTCTTTATTCATCTTTTTTTTTTAAAATTATTTATACTTCTTAAATACCACACATCCATTTACGTCACCAAAACCAAAACTAGCTTTGATTACTATATTCAATTCTCTTTGAATCATTTTTTGAGGAATACAATTTCCATCAATAATTCCTGTAATTTCAGAGTGCAAATCATTACAATTAATGTTAGGCGATACAAAACCCTCATACAATTGCAAAATTGAAGCTACACTTTCGATACTTCCAGCTCCCGACAAACAGTGACCAACCATTGATTTTAATGAATTAATCATAGGAAAATCACTTCCTTTTCTATTTAATGCTTCACTCCAGTTTTGAATTTCCAAGCCATCTTTTGATGTAGCTGTCAAATGTCCGTTTATTAAATCGATATCTTTTGCTGAAATTCTAGCATTTTCAATTGCACTTGTAATGCACTTTTGAACCGCCAAAGGATTTGGTGCTGTCATTGTCCCTAAACCTCGTTGTCCTCCAGAATTGACATTTCCGCCTAAAACTTCAGCATAAATTCTCGCACCTCGAGCCAAAGCACTTTCTAAATCTTCCAAAACCAATGCTCCTGCTCCACTTCCTGGAACAAATCCTGATGCACTTGCACTCATTGGCCTTGAGCCCTCTTCGGGTGTCGAATTATGTTTATAAGTGCAGACTTTCATGGCGTCAAAACCTCCCCAAATGTAGGGTCCCGAATCGCTTGTACTTCCCGCAAGAATGCGTTTTGCTTGACCTGATTTAATTCTTTCAAAAGCCATTAAAATACTTTCTGTCCCAGTAGTGCATGCAGATGAATTAGTAGAAACTTGATTTCCTAAGCCTAATTTTCCCCCTAAATAAGCACTTACGCCACTATTCATAGTTTGTGAAACAGCGGTACTCCCTAATCTTCTAGTTTGAAAATCATCAATTTTATAGATACTTTCCCTGAATTTATCAATTCCTGAAGTTCCTGTTCCGAAAATAGTTCCACTATCCCAATCGGGTTCAAAGTTGTTTTCTATTGTTAATCCTGCATCTATCCATGCATCTATTCCGGCAATTACGCCATATAAAATGCCTGTTGAGTTAAAATTTCTTAATTCTAATTCTGTTAAATAATTCAATGCCAGTTCAGTTGTAACTTTTGGAGTACCTGAAATTTGACAAGAAAATTGGAGTCGTTCCAATTCTTTATTATGTTCAATTCCAGATATACCATTCCTAATAGAATGCTTGAACGCAGGAAGCCCTACTCCATTTGGGGCCACTACTCCAAGTCCTGTTATTACTACTCTTTTATTCATTGTTTATTAAAAATATCTAAATCTGATTGACTATCATTCCTGCAATTTCTCCGCTGCAAACAAGGGCTCCACTTTCGTTTTTCATTATAACTTTACATTTCAGTTTACCAAATCTGAAGTATATTTTTTCTGATATCACCGTTACTTTTTCATTTGGAAATACAGGTTTTAAAAAATCTATAGTTACTGATGTTAAGGCAATTGAAGTGTTTTTATTGAATTCATTATTCAATAAATAAATCCCTAAACAAACCAATCCGATTTGTGCCATTACTTCCACTAAGATTACACCAGGAGTTATAGGATTATCCCGAAAATGTCCTTGATAAAAATCCAAATTTTCATTGAAAGTAAAAGAGCCCACAACTCCATTTTCATTTATAGATATAATTTCATCTACAAACAAAAAAGGAGCTGAAT